>JACREV010000121.1 GCA_016218095.1 Deltaproteobacteria bacterium
GGTACAGCGCGCCCGTTCCGCCTTCGGCTGCCGCCGACCCCCGGAGAAAGACTTTAAGGGAGAGGAGCATCGGCGCGGAGACCGTCCGCATCTCGACGGACAAGCTCGGCGCGCTCCTCCTCGAGGCCGAGGAGATGATACCGGTGAAGCTCGCCGCGAGGAAGGAGGCGGGCGGCTTGAACGAGCTCGCCTCCATGGTCGAGGAGCTTAAATCCAGGTGGACCACGGCCGTAAGGGACGTTCTATCGGCGCACTTTGCCGCCTCCGCCGCAAAGGACCCCGGGCAGGCCCTCTCGTCCTCAAGGCTCCAGGAGTTCTTCAACTGGGGCGAGACGCACATAAGGCAGATAGAAAAAAAGGCCCGCGACTCCCAGAGGCGCGCCTCTGCCAACTCGAAGGCGCTCGAGAGGCGAGTGGACTCCATCCTCGGGGACATGAAGGGCGCGATGATGCTCCCGTTCTCAACGCTCCTCGAGAGCTTCCCGCTCCTCGTCCGGGACATGGCCTCATCCGAAGGCAAGGAGGCGGACTTCATCGCGGAGGGGGAGACGGTCGAGATAGACAGGAGGATACTCGAGGAGATGAAGGACGCGCTCATTCATCTCGTCAGGAACTCCGTGGGCCACGGGATAGAGCGCCCGGCCGAGCGCGAGGTCTTCAAAAAACCGAGACGGGCGACTGTAAAGATAAGTGTAGCGCACCTCGACGGGAACAGGGCCGAGATCACCGTCTCGGACGACGGCGCGGGCATAGACGCGCAGAAGGTAAGGGAGGCCGCCTTGAAGTCCGGCCTCGTCACGGGGGAAGAGGCCAGGGCGTTGACTAACGAAGAGGCGCTCCCGCTCATATACGCCTCGGGCGTATCGACGTCCCCGATAATAACCGACATCTCGGGCAGGGGATTGGGGCTCGCGATAGTCAGGGAGAAGGTCGAAAGGCTCGGCGGGTCGATCGCGCTTGAGACCGCCAAGGGCGCGGGCGCCGCATTCAGGATAACCCTCCCCCTGACGGTCGCGACGTTCCGCGGGGTGCTCGTGGAGACGGACGGGCACACGCTCATAATCCCCACGGCATCGATCGACCGGACGCTCCGGGTCCGCCGCAGCGATATAAAGACCGTCGAAGGCAAAGAGACGATCACCATAGGGGGCGAGCCCCTCTCTTTCGTCTGGCTCGGCGCCGCTCTCGAACTGCCTCGCAAGAAAAGGAAGACCGACCCCGGCTCATTCGCCACCGTGATAGTCATATCCTCCGGGGAAAAGACCATAGCATTCGGTGTGGACTCCCTCATCGACGAGCAGGAGGTCCTCGTAAAGGGGCTCGGTAGACAGCTCGGAAGGGTGAGGAACATCTCCGGCGCCGCCATACTCGGGACAGGGAGACCGGTCCCGATAATAAACGTCCCGGACCTCATGAGGTCCGCCGTGAAGGCAAGGGCGGAGGCCCCGGCCCCGGCCTTCGAATCCGAAAGGACGAGGTCGGTCCTCGTCGTCGAGGACTCCATCACATCGAGGATGCTCCTCAAGAACATCCTCGAAGGGGCCGGCTACATCGTAAAGACCGCCGTCGACGGGCTCGACGCCATCTCGCTGCTCAAGACCGAGAGCTTCGATCTCGTCATCTCCGACATAGAGATGCCGAGGATGAACGGGTTCGAGCTGACCGGGAGGATCAGGGCGATGAAGGAGCTCTCGGCGCTCCCCGTCGTGCTCGTAACGGCCCTGGAGTCCAGAGAGGATAGAGAACGGGGCATAGAGGCCGGGGCGAACGCCTATATCGTGAAGAGCAGTTTCAACCAGTCCAACCTCCTCGATGTAGTCGGCAAGCTCGTATGAAGCCGGGCCGGAGGGGACGGGATTTATTTCCAGTTTAATATTTTTCCCATGCCGTGTAATTTCTGTTGACAACAGGCGCCCCGAAATGGTCAATTCAGCTGTTATTTAAAACAGGGTACACCTTTGATAACGGTTTTGATAGTCGACGACTCCGCGGTCGCGCGGCAGCACATAAGGCACATACTCGAGTCCGACCCGGAGGTGCGTGTAATAGGCACTGCGAACGACGGCGAGGACGCCGTCGAGTTGCTCAAGGAGCGCACCCCTGACGTCGTCACGATGGACATAAACATGCCCGGCATGAACGGCCACGAGGCGACGCGCATTATAATGGAGACCAACCCGGTCCCCATAGTGATAGTCAGCGCGAGCTACGACCGCTCGGACGTCGAGAAGTCGTTCCGGGCCATGGAGGCCGGGGCGGTCGCGATACTCGAGAAACCCGCGGGCCCTGGACACCCCGACTTCGAGTCGGCGTCCAGAGAGCTCCTTAGGACCGTAAAGCTCATGAGCGAGGTCCGGGTCGTAAGGAGATGGCGTTCGGGGAGGCACGCCCAGCCGCGGGCCGACTCCGAAACCGCGGTTAAAAGTCCGAGGCTCGTGGTCATAGGCGCCTCCACGGGGGGCCCGCCGGTAATACAAACGATACTCTCGGGGCTTAAGCCCGGCTTCAAGGCCCCGGTCATGATAGTCCAGCACATAGCAAAGGGGTTCATAGAGGGCATGGCCGAGTGGCTCTCCAATGAGACGGGGCTCCCCATAAGCATAGCCTTTGACGGGGAGACGCTCAAACCAGGCCGCGTATATTTCGGCCCCGACGGATGCCACTTCGGCGTAGAGAACGGCGGGAGGGTCGCCCTCAGCAAGGCCCCTCCGGAGAACGGCATAAGGCCCTCTGTTGCGCACCTCTTCCGCTCGGCCATGGCGGCATACGGCTCTGACGCGGTCGGCATACTCTTGACCGGCATGGGCAAGGACGGCGCGGCGGAGCTCAAGCTGATGCGCGAGCGCGGCGCGCTCACCATAGTCCAGGACAAGGAAAGCTCGGTCATCTACGGCATGCCGGGCGAGGCGGTGAGGCTCGACGGGGCTACACTCGTGCTCCCGCCCGAGCGGATCGCTTACAGGCTCGCCTCCCTCATCGGGGCGAACGGTCAGTCAAACTGAAAGGCAGCAGTGATGAACGAAACAGGGTACATACTCGTCGTCGAGGACTCGAAGACACAGGCCAGACAGCTCGAGGAATCGTTGAAGCCGCTCGGGTACGGGGTCTCCCTCGCCTATAACGGCAAGGAGGCGCTCGATATCATGCGGCTCCAAAGGCCGACCCTCGTCATAGCCGACATACTCATGCCGGAGCTCGACGGGTTCCAGCTCTGCAAGATAATAAAGGCCGACGACAAGCTCAAGGAAGTCCCGGTCGTCCTCATCACCCAGCTCTCGGACCCGCACGAGATAGTGCGCGGCATGGAGTGCGGCGCCGACGACTTCATCGTGAAACCCTACAACGAAGACTTTCTCCTCACAAGGATCCAATCGATCCTCAAGGTCAAGTCGGAAGAGCACGAGGCGGCCAAAGAGGTCGTCATACTCGTCGTGGAGGACAGCCCCACGCAGGCCGAGCAGTTGCAGTTCATGCTCCAGGAGAACGGCTACACCGTCCACCTCGCCTCGAACGGGCAGGAGGGGCTCGAGGCGGCCAGAAGGCTCAAGCCCACCATCATCATAAGCGACATACTGATGCCGGTGATGAACGGGTACGAGTTCGCCTACGAGATAAAACACGACCCCGAGCTCAAGAAGACCCCGGTAATACTCGTCACCTCGCTCCTGGACACCAAGGAAGTCGTCCGCAAGGCCTCGGTCGTGGCGGACGGCTATTTCACCAAGCCCTTTGACGACAGGTATCTGCTCTCCAAGGTGGAGGCGATCCTCGCCGCCTCAAGGCTGGGGGCCGAGGGCGAGACCGAGAAGCTCGACGTCTCCTTCGCGGGCGAGCATTACGCCATTGCTTCCGGCAGGAGGCAGATCCTCACCTTCCTCCTCTCCATATACGAAAACGCGGTCCTGCAGAACAGGGACCTTATCCTCATGCAGAGGGAGCTCCAGCTCCTTAACGAACAGCTCGAGGAGCGCGTCATAGAGAGGACCCGCCAGCTCAAGGCCTCTGAGGCCAAGTACCGGACCCTCCTTGAGACGAGCGCCGACGCGATAGTCGTCGCCGGTCTCGCGGGGACCGTCCATTTCGCGAACAAGGCCGCCGAATCCCTTTTCGGCCTAAGGTCCGAAGAGCTTATCGACAAGCCCTTCCTCGTCCCGGTCGTCGAGAGCGGCATACGGGACATAGAGATCATAAGGAAGAACGGGGAGAAGGCCATAGCGGAGATGCGCGCGGTAAAGACCACGTGGGGAGAAGAAGAAGCGTATCTCGCCACCTTCAGGGAGATAACTTCCAGGAAGCGCATGGAGGAGGAGCTCCGGGAGAGCGAGGAGAACTTCAGGGCCCTTGCGGACAACGCCAACGACGGCATCGTCATCACGGCCGGGGCCTCGGGCGCGATAGCCTACGCCAACAGGCGTTTCGCGGAGATGTCCGGACACACGGTCGATGAGCTCCATGACCTCAGCATAAGCGGGCTCTTGAGCCCTAACGACACCGTGGACAATGGCAGTTTTTTCAAGGATTTGCTAGAGGGGGCGCACTACCTCGACCAGAAAGAGGTAAATATAAAGAAAAGAGGCGGACGGCTCCCCGTGGAGCTCGTCGCCTCCCGCACGCTCTGGCACGGCCACAGCGCCTTAATCATAATACTCCGCGACATCGCCGAGAGAAAAAAGCGGGAGGAGGAGATCCTCAAGGCGTCCAAGCTCGAGTCCCTGGGCACGCTCGCCGGCGGGATAGCGCACGACTTCAACAACCTCCTTACCGGCATCATGGGGAACGTGTCGATAGCGCGCATGCTCGCCGGCCGCGACGAGCGGATAAGGAAGGCGCTCACCGACGCCGAGAACGCCTCGATCAGGGCAAAGGACCTGACGCACCAGCTCCTTACCTTTGCCCGGGGCGGGGCCCCGGTCAAGAAGCTCGCCTCCGTAGCGCAGGTAATAAAGGAATCCGCCGCGTTTTCCGTGCGCGGCTCGAATATACGCTGCGACCTGGACGTCCCGGAGAACCTCCATCCCATTGAGATAGACGAGGGGCAGATAAGCCAGGTCATCCACAACCTCATCATCAACTCCGAGCAGGCGATGCCCGACGGCGGCGTCATCGGGGTGAAGGCCGAAAACGTCACGGTCGACCTTGCCGACAACCTGCCCCTGTCGCCGGGCCGGTTCGTCAAGATCACGGTCAGCGACACCGGCGTCGGGATCCCGCCGGAGGTCATCTCGAAGATATTCGACCCTTACTTCACCACGAAGGATGAGGGCTCGGGGCTGGGGCTTGCGACCGTATACTCCATCATAAAGAACCACGGCGGCTTTGTCACCCTTGAGTCCACGGTAGGGGCCGGCACGTCCTTTTACTTATACCTCCCGGCAACCGAGGGCAAGTCCCAGCCCTCTGAAAAGGCGGCGGAGAAGACCGGCACCGTCCCGGGCTCCGGCAGGATACTCATCATGGACGACGAGGAGATAGTCCGCGACGCGGCCGGCGCGATACTTACCGAGCTCGGCTACGAAGTCGCCTTCGCCGGCGACGGAGAAGAGGCGATAGAGGCGTACAAGGGGGGACTGGCCTCGGGCAGGCCCTACGACGCCGTCATAATGGACCTCACTATCCCCGCGGGCATGGGCGGCAAAGAGGCGATAAAGAAGTTGCTCGAGATAGACCCCTCCGCGCGCGCGATCGTCTCGAGCGGGTACTCGAACGACTCCATCATGTCCGAGTTCGCAAAATACGGCTTCGCGGCGGTCATCGCCAAGCCGTACCGGATATCAGACTTGAGCCAGACCGTGCACAGGGTCATCTACTCCAGGAAGCCCTGAGACCAGGCCTGCTCCCTTGGCCTTGAAGCCGCACCATTGCCGCACCGCGGCCCTTTTTCCCCTCCCCTGCGGCCCGGAAGGGGGCTTTGGGTTTAAGCGCGTTCCGCCCCACAATTTTCCCCTTGATACGCCTCCCCGGAATGGTTATCATATCGTATTAACGGCAGAGCAATGCATCGTCGATATAAGGAGCGCAAAGAATGGACAGTCTCGATTATCAGGTAATGGACCAGGATTACAAACAGCATCTCCTTGAGATCATGTACGTGAGGTCGTTCAAGCATGACCCCGAGAACGGGTTTCTGCTTACGAGCGGCAAGAGGAGCGACGTATACATCGACGCCAAGAAGACGGTCTTGAGCGCGGAGGGCATGGAGCTCGTGGGTTACACCTTCTTCCACGAACTCAAGCTCGTGCCCGTAGACGGCGTAGGCGGCCTTACGCTCGGCGCCGACCCGATAGCGTACTCCGCGGCGCTCATCTCCACCATGAACGGCAAGGCCCTCGACGTCTTTATCGTGAGGAAAGAGCCGAAGAAGCACGGTACCATGCAGTTCATAGAGACGAACCTCCAGAGCGGCGCGGACGTCTGCATCATAGACGACGTCGTCACAACCGGCGGCTCGACGATTCAGGCCATACAGAGGGTGCGCGAGGCCGGGTTCAACGTGGTCAAGGTCCTCGCCCTCGTCGACAGGGAGGAAGGGGCGGCCGAGAACATCGAGAAGGAGACCGGGTGCACTCTACGCTCGATATTCACCAAGACCGACTTCCTCGAGCTCCACAAGAAGATGACCGAGAAGGACAAGAAGCCGAAGCCGCCGGAAAAGCCGGTATTCTAATATAGGCCCCTCTTTTCCAAAGAGGGGTGGGGAGATTGAAAAGCGGATTCCGTAATCCCCCTCAGCACCCCTTCAGGAAAGGGGGAGCGTTTGATATACTACGAGGGAAGCCTTGCGCAAGGCTTCCCTCTTTTGTATCCCGGTGCCGGAGACAGACCAGATGGAAGCTAAAAAAAGGATAATCTTCGCGCTCGATGTGCAGACGGTCGCAGAGGCCGAGGCCTTCGCGGCACTCTTAAAGGACCACGTCGGGGTCTTCAAGATAGGGCTTGAGCTATTCGTCGCGTGCGGCCCGGCGGTAGTCGAGGCGGTAAGAAAAAAGGCGCCCGGGTGCGGCATCTTCCTCGATCTCAAGCTCCACGACATACCCGAGACGATCAAGGGCGCGATGAGGTCGGCCTCAACGCTCGGCGCGGATTTCGTGACGGTGCACACGAACGACGGCTCTTCGCTGTTAAAGGCCGCGGTAGAGGCTGGCGGCGCTTCCAGGATACTTGGCGTGACGGTGTTGACGAGCCTTTCCGCCGATGCCCTTAAAGAAGCGGGTATCGATATAGCAAAATTCAAAGACCCTTCGGACCTCGTTTTGCAGAGGGCGAGTGTCGCGCGGATGGCCGGGTGCGCGGGGATCGTCTGCTCGGCTGAGGAGGCGGCGCTTGTAAGGAAGGAGTTCGGCCCGGACTTCCTCATAGTGACGCCGGGGATAAGGTCAGAGGGCGACGCGGTCGGTGACCAGAAGAGGGTCGCGACCCCTTATGAAGCGATACGGAACGGGGCGGACTACATCGTCGTCGGCAGACCCATCAGAAAGGCCCCGGACCCGGTAAAGGCGGCGGAGAGGATAGCGGCAGAGATCGAGAGGGCGCTTAAGGAGAGGGGTTAGGCGCGTTCGGATATGTGAAATTTGCAAAAGGCGGGGTGAAAGCCCCGCCTTTTTTTGTGTCCGGGCCAGATACAAAGGCCCCAAACTGTCATTCCCGCAATTCCGCGTTTTTATCCCCTCCCACTTGATGGGGGAGTGTTAGGGTGGGGGTGAAAAACTCCACCCTCCCCTTTGTCCCCTCCCGTCAAGGGAGGGGAGGTTTCTTTTCTTTTGCCCTCTCTCCTTGTGGGAGAGGGCTGGGGTGAGGGGTGAGCGGGTCTTATCTATCCCTCCTTGACAAGGAGGGGCCAGGGGAGGTCGCCTTTTAACGACGACCCCTAAGTAGACCTTTTCATAAGACGCTGGATTCCCGCTTAAAGCACGCGGGAATGACAATTCAAATATCTTAGCCTGTCATTCCCGAGGTTTAAATCTGGAATCCAGCAGTGAAAAGGAGAAAAAATACATATCTGATAATCTCCCCCGACCCCTCTTTAAAAAAGAGGGGTGAACTTCACTACACCTTGCCATCCTTGAAGGGATGGCAAACAGACTCAGCATCTTCCCCCTTTTCTAAAGGGGGATTGAGGGGGATTATAAAAGTTTTACTTTGCGGGTTCAGGTTACTGAACCTTTTGATTCATATAGGGGTTGCTTAAATAAGGATTAGAGATTGATATAATTTGATTCGTGGATGCTTTACAGAGGCCTTACAACGAACCCTATTTGATTAGATCACATTCGATTTGTGAGGCAATTTGTTAGCTTTTAGGATCAAAAAGTGAGCCGGTCTGTTTAATACCTATCTTATGTTCCAGAACCTTTAAGATAGCTCTTTCGATTTTGAGAGGTGTATTGAAGGAGCTACTTTGAATAAACTTCATGAGCACAATTAAAATATCCCCTTTTCCGAATCGTATCTCACCAGCATTGACTTTAGTTAAAAAATCCTGGTCAAGAACGTCTGCATGAAAACTCGAGGAACCATCAAAAAAACGCCATTTATTACCTTCTTTAAAAGTGGGGGATTCGATAGTTAATCCCATTCGATATTCTTGTTCAATAATAGGTTTTTCTGTTTCAATTGGAATGAAAGCTTGGGCTTGCCTCTTATCTATACTAAAAACCTCCTCATCGAAGGTTTTTGATCTTACTTTTACAAAATCAATCCCGGACTCTAAAGGTTTCTTTATAAACTCCTCGACAGCTTTTCCAGCGTTGATATTCGTGATTATATTAAATACATTTCCATTAATATTGGTTATCTCACCTTTTTGATTTTCTACTTTAAAACCATTATTCGCAGGCTCAATAGCTTTGGGGGGTTTGCCCATCAAATGAATCCAGACTTTTACAGAATCTTTTATAAGAGTTATAAAATCTTTTGGAGAAGAGACGGGACCGGTAAGCAATGTGGCCACCACTCCACCAATACTTAAGAGAAAATCTATATCAAAAGAGTTCCCTCTAAAGCCTTGTATCTCAGTTTGCAATTCAGCTTTATCTCCATAGGCTGTTTTTGAAATAACACTAATAAAATCGCTGAACGCCAAAATGTTCCTGGCGACCTCGTACGCATTCATTGTTCCATGTTCAACACGAGAGCCGCGGTATTCTAATGTTAAATTATCTGTAAGCAAATCATTCAAAGAGCCTCACCTCCGTTTGTTATTATCAGGCCTACCGTCTTTTTTTGTAAAGGTAAACTTATATTCGCAGTACCTTCAATCGTAACCCGCTTGTGCAGTTCACACCACCAACATCAACCCCTCTTCCTCGCGTACCCGAGATAATTTACCGTCGTGTCGTTAGAGACCTTGAACTCCAACTTCAGAGGGTCGTAGGTCATGCCCTTCAACTCCTCTATCTCGACCCCATTCTCCTCGAGTATCTGCTTCAGTATCGAGGGCCGGACGAACCTGTTGTAGTCGTGAGTGCCCTTCGGCACCATGTTGAGCAGGTCTTCGGCGACGAATATGGCGAAGAGGCGCGCCTTCATCGTCTTATTGATGGTGCCGAAGAAGAAGAGTCCGCCTGGCTTTAACATCGAGAGCGAATCACGGAGAAACCCCTTTAGGTCGTCTACATGCTCAAGTACCTCGGCGCAGACGATGATGTCAAAGGGGGCTGGCGCGTCTTTTACCAATCTCTCTGGTGAAGATACCTTATAATCGATAGAAAGCCCCGATTCAACGGCATGCCTCTTTGCCGCCTCTATCGCAACAGGTGATAAGTCGATGCCCGTGACCCGCGCGCCGGCACCGGCGAACTTCTCCGAGAGAAGGCCGCCGCCGCAACCGATGTCGAGGACGGTCTTATTCGAGAGGTCGCCAGAGCGCGAAGAGAAGTAATCGAAGCGGAGCGGGTTTATCCTGTGGAGGGAAAAGAGCTTACCCGTAGGGTTCCACCACTCCTGCCCGAATTTTTCAAACTTTTCAGATTCGATAGTCATTATTCTATCCCGTAGTCCTTCCACTTCCTGTCAACGAGCTCGACGATAAGCCTATCCATCTCCATCTTCTCGCCCCACTTGCGCGTGACCTCTGGCGGGTATTTGTTCGTGGCGTCTATGCCCATCTTCGAGCCGAGGTTCTCAAGTGGCGAGGAGAAGTCCAGGTAGTCTATCGGCGTGTTCTCTATTATTATCGTGTCCCGCTTCGGGTCAACGCGCGTCGAGATCGCCCATATAACGTCTGCCCAGTTGTGGACGTCGATGTCGTCGTCGACGACGATGATGTACTTCACATACATGAACTGCTTCAATACGCCCCAGATGCCCATCATGAGCCTCCGGGCGTGGCCGGGGTATTCTTTTTTTATCGAGACGACGGCTATCCTGTACGAGACCGCCTCCATCGGGAGGCAGAAGTCCACGACCTCGGGGAACTGGAGCTTAAGAGACGGAAGGTAGATGTTATTGAGGACTGTCCCGATTACGGCGTCCTCCTTCGGGGGCCTGCCGGTGATCGTCGTTAGATAGTGCGCGTCTTTCCTCCGCGTTATGGCCTTCAAATGAAAGACCGGGAAAGGCTCTGCCGCGTTGTAGTAGCCGGTGTGGTCTCCGAAAGGCCCTTCAGGCTCTTTGTCATTGTGGCGTATCTCTCCTTCAAGTATTATCTCGGCGGAGGCCGGGACCTTCAAGGGGACTGTCTTGCACTCGACGAGCTCTATCGCCTTCTTCCTTAATATCCCGGCAAAGTGGAACTCTCCGACGTCCTCGGGCACCGGTGTCACGCCCGCGATGATGGTAGCGGGCTCTGCCCCGATGGCCACAGCCACGGGCATGGGTCTTCCGGTCTTTTCCCACTCCCTCTGGTGCTTGGCCCCGCCCCTGTGCGCGAGCCAGCGCATGATGGCGCGCTTTCTATCCAGATACTGCATCCTGTAGACGCCGACATTATACGGGCCGCCATCCGGCGACTGCGTTATGACGAGCGGCCATGTGATAAGAGGCCCCGCGTCCTTTGGCCAGCACTTTATGATGGGGATGGAAGACAAGTCCGCGTCGTCGGTCTCCACGACCTCCTGGCACTCGCCCGACCGGACCGTCTTTGGCCCGAGCGTCAGCACCTTTCCGAAGAAGGGTATCTTCTTTACCGCGTCCCATAAGCCTTCGGGCGGCTCTGGCCTCTGGAGTAGAGCGATAAACTCGCCTATCTCTCGTAGCTCCGCCTCCTCGACCCCTAGGCCCAAAGCGACGCGCTCTCTGGTGCCGAAGAGGTTCCCAACGACCGGCAGTCTGTGCCCCTTTACCTTCTCGAAGATAACCGCAGGGCCGCCCGTCCGCACAAGCCTGTCCTGGACCTCGGCTATCTCGAGGTTGGGGTCGACCTCTGTCTTTATCCTTTTAAGGAGCCCTTTTTTTTCGAGCGTGGAGAGAAAATCCCTTAAGTCGTTGTACGCCATCAGAACCTCAGATATAAAAGTCGAGCAATATGAAGACGAGGACGAGCCCTCCCAAAAGCGCGTTCGCGGTGAACGACCTGAACGCCATCTCTCTCGTCGGCGTCATCTTCACCGAGTTGACCGATCGGATGAACGCTATAAGAGAGACGAAGACCCCTGCGAAGAAAAGAGCCCCCATGCCTTTAAGGTAACCCGCGACCGAGAGCGCCGCGGCCATGCAGATGTAGAGGATATAAAGCGCCTTGTAGACGGAATCGCCGAAGAGGAGCGCCGTCGATTTCACGCCTATCTTTATGTCGTCGTCCTTGTCCATGAGCGCATAGATGGTGTCGTACGCTATCGACCAGAATATGTTGGCGACAAATATAAGGAGCGGGATGACCCCGAGCGCGTTATTTATCGCGGCCCATGCCATGACCGCGCCCCAACCGAAGGCCATGCCGAGGACCGCCTGCGGCCAGTGGCTGACGCGCTTCACAAACGGATAGACAGAGGCGAGCGCGATCCCGATAAATGATAGGACTATGGTAAATGGGTTCAGGAAAAGCACGAGGACGAACGCGAGGAGAGAGAGCGCCGCGAATACGAATAGAGCCTCCCTGACTTTGAGCCTCCCGCTCGCAATAGGGCGCGACCTGGTGCGCTCCACGAATGGATCAAAGTTCCTGTCCGCGATGTCGTTTATGACGCACCCCGCGGACCTCATGAGGAAGGTGCCGATGACGAATATTACGAGGACCTTCAAGGGCGGCCTTCCGCTTGAAGCGAGGAAGAGCGACCAGAGTGTGGGCCAGAGGACGAGGAGCGTGCCCTGCTGTTTCGGGAGCCTTATAAGGTCCGAGACGGCGGTGAGCTTGTCCGATGAGATGGTCCCGGTCCGCATCATCTCTCCTTCAAAAACCTGTTCGAGATTATCTCCGGGCTGAATATCTCCGTAACGCCCGCCTTTATCACCCACTTCGTGGGCGACGAGTTGTTATACAGGATGTAACGCCTGGCTATGAGCGGGGTCTTAGCGTCAATCCCCAAGTCCGTCGCCGCGCTCTCGCACGAGACGACCCCGACCTCGAGCTTTTTCTTGGCGAAAAAGACCTTCCTCGTGGTAAGGACCCGGCCGAGCGGCTCGGAGCTGTTCGCGAGTATGTCGTTAAGGATGGAATCCTCTATCCTGTCGAGCGGTATGACTGAGTGGGCGTAGACGAGCCTTTTATCCTCTACCGTCAGCCAGACCTCCCTTTCGAGCGCGTCCTTGCCTTTTTTTTCCTCAAGATAGAGGGCGGCCTCGTCCCCGAGCCTGGTTATGCCCTGGAACTTCACCTCTACCTCGACCATCGACCTCCAGAGGAGCTCAAGGTCGAGCGTCATCGAACCGTCGGAGAGGAGGAGAAGCTTCTGGTGGGGCAGGAGCCCGGTGAGCTCAGGCCTGTCTTTCTCTTCCTCGGCGTTGAACCAGTCCTTGAGGATGGCGTAGTTGAAGGGCATAAGGTGTGAAATTACCACATGGAGGGTCTTTGGTCAACAACCCCGAAAAACGGGATTCGTGTTTTCAAATAAGACCAAGCCAAGCGCTCTTTTGTAAAGTCCATTTGTGCGCTTGCCGCGTTGCTCTGCTCCTCGCAATGACAGACACCCCCCTCACCCTCCGCCCTCTCCCACAAGTGGAGAGGGGACTTAAAAGAAGGGGGCTTGCCAGAGGGAACAAAAAAAGGCCGCCGGATTTTAATCCGGCGGCCTTTTTGGTTTTCGAAAGTGAAACGCCCGTTGCTAACGGACCGGGCCCTTAGTTCTTTGCTGTGGCGGCCTCTTTCTCGGGCTCCGTATACGGGGTCTCGGGCTGTTCGGCGGCCTTTAAAAAGGCGTCCACGCTGTACTTTATAGCCGCGGCAGTCGACTTGTTCTGTCCGCGGAGGATCTTAAGGAGCTTTCCTACGTAGATTATCTCGTCTGCGGAGAGGGCCGCTACGTCCGGCATCCTGAAGCCCTCCTTGCCTTCCTTTCCGTAGGCCGAGGTCTCTTCAGCCGCTATCATGTAGGTCTTGAAGTCCCCGCCCTTTGCCGAGGCCTTGTACATCTCGCCCTCGCCGGAAATGAGCCAGTCGACCGAGAGGCCGTAGATGTTGGCGAACCTTAAGACGAGATCCGTCGGCATCTCGCCGCGCTTCTTGTAGTTTGAGAGCGCCTGGGGCGTAACGCCAAGGACCCTTGCGACCGCAGAGTCGTTCTTGAGCTTTCCCGCCCAGCGCATCCTCTCTATGATATCTGAATAGCTGACGCCCATATTACTTCTCCTTTGGCTGTGAATTAATCTCTAGATGAATAAAAATTTTGTGACCCATGCCGGTTATAAGGCACCACGCCCTATGCATGCCATTCAAAACCCGGTTAAGGAGTGAGTAGGAGGCTTAAACCCGAAAAGGCCAGCTCAAAAAGCGTGAGAAGTCGGCTGAAAACAGAATGCGGTAGTTACCAGGAATTGCCGAGCGTCACTGCTCACCCGTGAATGACCAAGCTATCACTGCTTAATCATTGATATTTTTCTAATTATAAAC
>JACREV010000122.1 GCA_016218095.1 Deltaproteobacteria bacterium
ATAGCCCGGCAAGACCCGAGACCTGGCCTGGCGTGGACCTGTCAATGTTCGTGCCGTCCCCGAGCTCTCCGTATAGGTTGTAGCCCCATGTATGGACCTCGGCGCCGGTTATCTCATAAGACTGCGTCTCGACCGCGCTTGAGTTTCCCCATGCGTCCACGCCGAAATATTTCAGCATCCCGGTGGAGCTTACGATGATAGGTGTGGCGTAGACCGCAGACGCGGTCGTCGGCGTCGAGCCGTCCGTTGTGTAATAGATCGTCGCCGTCTCGTTGGCTGAGAGGCTGACCCTTCGGGATGTGGCATAGCTTCCGCCTGCGACCGAAGGCGTGATGACCGGCGGGGCCATGTCGGCGGAGACGGTAATCGTCAGCGTCCTTGAGTGGACGAACGAGGCAGAGTCGCTCACGTTCACCGTGAACCCGTAGTTGCCTGCCGTGGTCGGCGTGCCTGAGATCGCGCCGGTGGAGGCGTTGAGCGTGAGCCCCGGCGGGAGCCCGCCCGAGGGTATAGACCATGCGTAAGGCGCCGTGCCGCCGGCGGCGGTAAGGGCCGCGCCGTAGGGAACGCCTACAGCGCCCGGGGCGAGAGAGGCCGTGGTTATGGCAAGGTCGCCTACAGTCGGGCCCGAGAGCGTGCCCGCGGACGGGAGCCTTGCGGCATCGATCCCATCAGATGCGTCGATATAATAATCATGCGCCCCTGCCACGAGGGATGACGCGTATACATACTGCTCGCCGTTTGCGTAGTTGCCGTCATGAAGCGTAGCAGTTGCCCCGGCATCTAGGGCCATCGCGTTGCAATTAGAGTCTATGCAGGCCCGGATGGATGAGGGCGGCTGGTTTTCGTAATCGGTATAGACCGCCTTATAGGCGAAAGAGGTCGACGCCGTCCCGGAGTCCGGGTCCACTCCGTCCGTCGCGTAGCCCGCCTCAGATGAATACGCGAGAGACGGGGCCTCGTTGCCGGAGGCGTATTTCAGAAGATAGGCGGCCCCGACGACGTCGTAGACTATGCGCGCGCGGTTGTCCGTATCGACTGATATCGATGTATTGTATACGACCCTGTCCGCGTCTATGGGGCTTGTCGCCCAGGCGCCGGAGAGGTTCGTGGCGTAGTAGAGGTTCTGGGTGTTACCGTTACTGTAGCTTATGTGGGCCTTGTTGTTCTGGTCGATATCGATCGATACATGGACGCCCGTATCTCCTGAATTATCTACGATACCGGCGTTCCACGCCCCGGAAACGTTTGTGGCGTATTTTAGCGCCGTATTCGTTGAATCGTAATAGCCTATGTGGATCTTGTTGTTTGAATCGACGGCTATCGACGCGTACGCGCCGACATTGTCGCTGCCTGTCCCGTCTGCATCAGCGACTACCCATGAGCCGGTGGAGTTAGAGGCGTACTTCAAAAACCCTATCGGCGGGCCGCCGGCTACGGTGTTGAAACTGATATGCGCTTTATTATTAGAGTCAACTGCTACAGAGTTATAGCTTACAATGTCGTACGCCGAATATACGGTGGACAGCGCCCATGTCCCTGACGCGTTGGTGGCGTATTTTATGGCCGGCGGGCCGGCGTTGAGCGTATTATAGGTGTAATAGCTTATATGGGTCTTGTCGGATGAGTCTATGGCTATCGAAGACCGGAGGCCAGAGGCGTAATTGACAGTATTGTCTATAATGTAAGTTACCCAGGCGCCCGAGGCGTTAGTCGCGTACTTTAGCTCGCCGTCGACGCCCTGGTAGCTGATATGCGCCTTGTCCTGTCCGTCGATAGCTATGGAAGTAACGCAATTCGCTCCGATTAAATCGATAAAAGAGGCGGTCCAGGAGCCCGAGGCGTTTGAGGAGTATTTAAGGTGGTATGTGGAGTTATCTATCCGCTCGACATAGCTGATGTGGGATTTTTTGAGGGAGTCTGTCGCGGAATCGCTTCCCGAGAGGCCGATGCTGTTCGATGAAAGGGTCGATACCTGCCAGGTACCCCCTGCCCAGCCTGTACCGGATAAGAGGAACGCGGCTGCGAATATGATAAAACTTAAAATAACGCGGGACTTCCTCATATCGGCCTCCTGAGGCAAACAAACGGGGATTGGTCTGACGAAAAAAATAGCCCCACGAAGGGGCATAAAAACCCGCCCTCCATGAGGCCTCATCGCCGGAAAAGCCAGTCGTAAGCTTTTATTATGTTTTTTACATTTTTACTTTATTTTCCATGGAAAGTCAATCCCCTCAAAAGAGGGGCCTTTCCGATTCCACGAACCCCTGGCCTCGGGGACTCCTTATGCGAGCGACCCGAGGCGGTACTACCTTGCGAAATCGACGGTCTCCTCGTCCCCGGTCGAATCGTCCTTGAGCGATAGTGATGTCGCGGAGATGCCCGAGACCCTGAACCTGTTATTGAGCCTCTCCCCTTCCTTGACTATCACGGTGTCGTTCCCGATGGAAAGGAATACCGCCGTCCCGTCCTTTCTTTCGAGAAGCCCCATGAACCTCAAGTTGCCCGCGAGGAGCTTTAGCTCGGAGGGCGGCAAAGGGGCGGCAGAGGGATCTTCTTTCCCTGGGGCTTCAATCACGGCAACCGCCTTCTTTACTATCGCCTGCCTTGCGGGCGGGCTGAAGATGTCCCTTTTGACGGGGCTTAAGGGCGCCCGTTCCTCCTTCAGAAGCCCGGTTGCGAGCCTCGGGATCTGTGTTGGGTCCCTTCTCACAACACTCGCGCCCCTGTCCGGGCTTAAAAGTGTAGCCGCGTTATAGGCGATTATCCCCGCCCATACGATGGCGAGTATAATAAGTATCCTCTTCCTGTCCGTCACGGGCCGCCTATATGTAGTACGCTGAAATTCTGATGTTGAGCCCGATCGAGCCCGAGCCCTTCGCGCCTGAGAGGGAGACTTCCTCGACTATTATAAGGTCTCTCATCGATTCAAGCTCGTAGATGAACCGCTTTATGCCGGGGTAGTTCCCCTCTACGGGCAACGAGATCGAGTAGCGGGAAAATTCCGCGTCCTTTATCGTCTCCGGGGCGTAGTTGCCCTCGTGTATTTTAATGCCGTTGGCCCTGGCCGAGGCTAAGACCTTGTCTATCACCTTGGTGAGCCCCAATTTATCCGGGAGCGTCTTTTTGAAGGCCACTATGCCATCGGAGGTCTCGGCAAGCCCGGCCCCGCGCCCCCTTGAGACGCTTGCCTGAAGCCTCGCGATATCCTCCTCCTGCCTCTCGATAACGATCGCCCCGTAGGCGATGTTGAAGGCTATCACAATGAGGGAGACTATCCCCACGATACCGGCCCTGCTTTTGAGCGTCTCACTTATCATGCGCCCTCACCCCTGTACCTGGCTGAGATGTCGAATATGACCGGGGCCGCGCCCTTTCCCCCCGAGTGTTTGAGGAGGAACACATCTTTAAAATGAACGGATGCGCCCATGGCGTCGACCATCTTAAGGGCCTCTTCGACCCTGCCGGCCGCGCCCGTTATCTTGAGGCCGCCTCCGAAGTCCGGGGTTATCTGGACTATGTGGACGCCGTCGGGGACGGTCTCCTCAAGGCGCGTAAGGAGCAAAGTCCATGAGAAACGTTTTTTGGCTACAAGAGAGTTTATGAGCTCAGCGCCGTGCCTCAATGAGTCGATATCGAATGCCCCGGCATCGACATCCTGCGCCGAGGGGACGTTTACGCGCCCGGCGTACGAGGCTATCTCGCTTGAGTTCCTCAAATACCCGTCGATGTTGTACCAGGTATACGACGACGCGATCATCGCAAGGGCGATTGCGATGAGCCATGGCAGCGAACCGAGGCTTCTTTTTCTAGTCGCGAGGTTTATGTCTATCTTTTGCATGGCACCTTCAAAGGCTTGAGCCGAGGGCAGAGGCGATCGACAACCAGTCCCCGGGGACCTCCCCAGTGAGGAAGTCCACTGACCTCATCTCCTCTACGGGGAGATTGTCCACGGCCCTTTTAACAGCATCGGTAAAGGCCGTATCCGTACTCAAGACAAAGACCTTCTCAAGATTTTGCCCCTGTCTCATCCCCCCGTAGGAGACGAACGTCGCCTTGAGCTCCCTGTACGGGTCCCCTTTGGCGAGCGGTTTTTGCCTGTAGAAGTCGAGCGTACCGTCCTTGAAAAAGAGCGTGGCAAAGGAACCCTCCAAGCGGAGCGCGATGACGAAGTCCCTCTCAGGGACATTCCTTTCAGAGAGAAGGTTAAGGAGAGAGACCGAGTGCGGCCTTATCGTCTTCACCTCCGCGCCTGCGTCCTTCGCCCCTTCCTCTATGGAGCGGATGTACGACGACCTTGCGAGCACCGCGAAGACCCTTACCCCTCCGCCGTTAGAAATGGCCTGATAGCTGGCGGAGTAATCATCGGGTCTCAAAAAAAGTTCCTTTGCGGCCCTGAGCTTCACGACGGCAAGGGTGTCGCTGTCCTTTGATGGAAGGCCCTTGAAGTCCATGATGAGACATTCTGCGGATGAGTCGGGTATCGAAATAAAAAGAGGGCCCTTTGACCCGAAGCCTCTAAGCAACCCCGTCACAGCCCCTTTAAGCCCGTCATCAGTACCGCCGGAGGGCGTGCTTTCGACCCATTTCACGGCCCATCTGCCGCCCTCTTTCACCGCGGAGACGAGCGAAAG
>JACREV010000123.1 GCA_016218095.1 Deltaproteobacteria bacterium
CACGCTCCTCATGAATACAGAGGCGACGGCCTTCAATGCCGCATCGCCCTGCGAGTGTCCGTTCCTGTCGTTGTAGTGCTTGAAGTAATCTATGTCCGCGATGATGAGTGAGAGCGGGCGCGAGAACCTCTGCGCCGCCTTTACGTGCCTCTCAAGCTCGGACTTGAAGTACCTGTGGTTGAATAGGCCCGTCAGCCCGTCGGTCGTGGCCAGGGACTTTAACGCCTCGTCCCTTCTCTTTACCGCCTCGACCATGATGTTGAAGGATTCAGAGAGCTGGCCTATCTCGTCGTCGCGCTTCACATCCACCCTCGGCATCTCTCCGCCGGCGACCCTCTTTGTCGCGCCGGCGAGCTCCCTTATCGGCTTAGTCACGTAGTTGCCGATCGCGTAGGCGAGGACCATTATTAAGAGGACCGTAGAGGCGAGCACTATCGCGTTGTACTTGAGTATCGCGAGCTCCACGTAGACCCTCTCGCTCGGGATCACGTAGGCGAGCGACCACCTGTTCTCGTTCCTGCCCTTGTGGTAGGCGGTGTTTATCGGCCTGAAGATGGCGTAATAGTCCTTTCCGCCCTCGGAAAACTCTTCGATGCCGCTCTCGGCGTTCATCATCCTCCTGTAGATGGACTCGAGCGCGGGCGGCAAGCCGGGGGTTATCGCCATCGGGAACGGGTCTTTCTCGCTTATATCAAGGCGCGTGTGCGCCATGAACGCGCCCTCGTCGTTAAGGATGAAGCCGAAGCCGCGGTCTGGGTTTATGAGACTTTTTAGGAGGCGCTGGAAGTAGGTCATCGTGACCTCGAAATGGAGGATGGCGGCCTTCTTCCCGTTCGCCATTATGGGTGTGGCGTTAGGGAGGACCCACCTCTTCGTGTCCTCGGATATCATGGGGCGGCCCTGGAAGACCTCGCCATATTCAAGGAGGAACGCGCCCTTGAAGAACTCCGAGCGGTCCTCCTCGGAGGAAAGCTCGTGCTCGTGGGCGAGCTCGTCAAAGACTATCCTCGAGACCTCCTGGCCGGACGCGTCTATGAAGCAGGCCTCGTCAAGGACGTCCGGATAGACGGCACGGAGGTACTTTAGCGTGCCCTGCTGTTCCTTTACCCACTTTGCCTTGTTCGACGGGTCCATGAAGTACATGTTGAAAGCGGTGTTCTGGGAGGCGATGAGGAGGTCCTTGCCCGTATCCGAGAAGTGGGATTCGACTATGCCGGAAATCTCGTCGGCGTTCCACTTGAGCTCCTTGAATACGTTCTTGAAGAGGGCGTCTTTTGCGGTGTAATAGAAGAATATCGAGGTGGCGGCGAGAGGGACTATCCCGACTATGAAGAGTATCAAGGTGAACTTCGCCCTGAGGCTTTTTTTAAGCGATATCATCCTTCCGGCCCCCCTGCCGTCTCCGGCGCCCTTTTTTCCTCCGGCTTCAAGGGGCGCGTCGTACCCGTCAGACATATCCGGGATACCTCATGATCGGGAAAGACCCCCCTAACCCCGGTTTTCGAGGAAGAGGCGCTCTCGGTTCCATATGGGATTTCACCTTTGACAACCATTCTATCGTAAAATGAAAAAAGGGACACCTTATTATCCAAGGTGTCCCTTCATGATGTCTTCATGTGTAACGGAAGAACAGATCGATAAAAACCAAGACAGACATTATCGCGCGGCATTCTGCCTGGTCCGCGTCCTAACCCTCGCTGAAGCCCTTAAGGAGCTTGGCCCTTGTAGGGTGCCTGAGCCTCCTTATGGCCTTTGCCTCTATCTGCCTCACCCTCTCCCTTGTGACGCCCAAGACCTTGCCGACCTCTTCGAGTGTGTAGTCCTGCTTCTCGCCTATGCCGAACCTCATGCGGAGCACCTTCTCCTCGCGGGGGGTAAGGGACTCAAGCACAAGGTTGGTCTGATCCGACAAGTCCTTTTCAATCGCCGCGTCGGCCGGGGAAGGGGACTTTTCGTCTTCTATAAAGTCTCCGAGCGAGCTCTCCTCGTCGTCGCCGATGGGCGTTTCCAGGCTCAATGTCTGCTTCATGAGCCGGAGGATACGCCTTACCTTGGCGATGGGTATGTCCATCCTCTCGGCTATCTCTTCGGGGTAAGGCTCCCTGCCGAGCTCCTTCAATAACTGACGCGAGGTCTGGAGGAGACGGTTTATCGTCTCTATCATGTGGACCGGAATCCTTATGGTCCTGCCGTGGTCGGCGATCGAGCGCGTTATAGCCTGCCTTATCCACCAAGTGGCGTAGGTCGAGAACTTGTACCCCTTTTTGTAATCGAACTTGTCGACGGCCTTCATGAGGCCGATATTGCCTTCCTGGATGAGGTCCGAGAACTTGAGCCCCAGGTTCACGTACCTCTTGGCGATGGAGACGACGAGCCTCAAGTTGGCCTCGATAAGCCTCTGCTTCGCCTCCCACATGTTGAAGTCGTGGACCTTTACGACCCTTGAGAGCTCTTTAAGGTCCGACCTCTTCATCTCGAGGCGCTTCATTACCCTTCTTATGCGGAGCTTCGCCCTCTCGGCCTTGCGCGCGCCCTTCTTCGCCTCCTCGCGCTCGATCAGGTGCTCAAGCTTCACTATCCTCTTTACGACCCTGCGGATGAGGCTGTTGCTGAGATTGATGTCCTTGAGGACCTTGTACGCCCCCTCGGGCTTTCTCCTCTTGAGTTTTTCGAGCTTATCGAGCACCTCGTCCGAATAGGCCTCGTCGAACTGTATGGTCTCCTCGGCCTCCTCGATAAGGTCGCGAAGCGATGCGCGCCCCGTCTTGACCCTGTCTACGAGGCGCAGGACCTCCCTTAATGCAAAAGGACTCGACAGCGTAAGCCTTCTGAGCTCCGCCCTCGACTCCTCTATCTTCCTCGCGTATACTATCTCCTCTTCCCTCTTCAAAAGCGGGACCGCGCCCATCTCGCGCATGTATATGCGGACAGGGTCCTCGACGCGCTCGACGTCGATCGCCTCTTCCTTGGCCTCGGCGGGCTCCTGTGGCTCGCCTTTTTCGGCGGTGTCGACTATGTCGATGCCCAGCTCGCCAAGGGTCTCAAGAAGGGTGTCCATCTCCTCGACGGAGAAGTTGTCCTGCGGGAAGGCGTCGTTTATTTCATCATAAGTTAAGAACCCTTTGTCCTTGCCTATGTCGATGAGGCTCGAGATATCGCTACTGTGCGAGGCCTGGGTGTGGGTGTTATTTGTGTGATTATTAGTGTTTTTTTTGGTCATGGCCCGCCTCGGGGAATAGGTTTAGCTGTGTCAAGGATAGTAAAGCATTGTATCCTAACATAACTTTACATCAAATGTCAAGCACCGTCAAGTGCACGTTTTATAAAGGTTTCTTCCGGCGGCGAGGCCGTCTCCAGACTGATCCGCCGAATTAAACCTTTTAATTAGAATATATTTGATATATAATTATTACTCTGTAATTTTGGTCACCTTGCTGAATTCATTGAGGAAATACGCGGGAGGAGGGGCGACGATAAAGAGGCTATCGGCCCCTTTGGGGGGGGTCTTGCTTATTGTCTTCCTGATCCTTTCAGGCGGTTGCACGCCCAACGACCCTTACAGGGCCTCGGAGGCGGGCGCGAACACATTCTATTCCACTTTCTTTGAGCCCCCAAAGCACCTCGACCCGGCCCGAGCGTATTCGTCCGAAGAGTACGACTTCCTCGCGCAGATCTACGAACCCCCTCTGCAGTACCATTACCTCAAGCGCCCTTACGAGCTCATCCCGTCCACCATCGAGGAGGTGCCGGTCCCTGCCTACTACGGCAGGGACGGCAAAAGGCTCCCCCATGACTCTGGACCTGAGAAGGTCTCAAAGGCGGTCTATGAGATAAGGGTCAAGAAGGGCGTCCTTTACCAGGACCACCCGGCCTTTGCCAAAGGGCCGACCGGCTCTCCGCTCTACATGAACCTCTCGCCCTCTGACCTAAAAGGCATAGATGAGGTGAGCGACTTCAAGGTGAAGGGGACGCGGGAGCTTAAGAGCGACGACTACATCCTTGAGATAATGCGTCTTGCAGACCCTGAGATAGAAAGCCCTGTACTGCCGATATTCGAGAAGTACATACTCGGGTTGAAAGAATACTCCGAGGCATTAAGGCGCGACCTCGACGGGATAAGGAAAGAACGGAGGGCAAAGGCCGGGCTCTCCTATAACCAGGAGGCGGACGAAAAGGAAAACCCCGTTATACTCGACTATCGCAAGCACAAGCTGCCCGGTATCGAGCGCGTCGACGACTACACCTTCAGGATAATACTTAAGACCAAGTACCCGCAGTTCGTCTACTGGCTCGCCATGCCCTTCTTCTCGCCGATCCCCGAAGAGGCGCACCTCTTCTATAAGCAGGGGGCGCTTGCGGACAAGAATATAACCATCGACCGCTTCCCCATCGGCACCGGCCCGTACATGATGGAGACCTTCAACCCGAACATGGAGATAGTCCTTGCCGGAAACCCCAACTTCCATTACGAGGAATTTCCGAAGGAGGGCGAGGCAGGGGACGCTCAGAAGGGGCTCCTTAAAGACGCGGGCGTTCGCCTCCCCTTTGCGGAGAGGCTCGTATTCAAGCTCGAGCAGGAGGTGATCCCGCGCTGGAACAAGTTCCTGCAGGGCTATTACGACAATTCAGGGATAACCTCGGACAGCTTCGACCAGGCGGTGTCCTTCTCCGCCGCCGGCGAGGCCGAGCTAACGGAGGCCATGAAGGAGAAGGGCATAACGCTCCAGACGTCCGTAAGGCCCTCGATATACTACACCGGCTTCAACATGCTCGACGAATCTATCGGCGGGTACTCTACAGAGAAACAGAAACTCCGGCAGGCGATCTCCATCGCCCTTGATTTCGAGGAGTACATAGAGATATTCAATAACGGCAGGGGCATCCCCGCGATGTCGCCGATCCCTCCCGGGATATTCGGCCACGCCGAAGGGGAAGAAGGCGTAAACCCGTATGTCTACGAGTGGGACGACGCTAAAAAAAGGCCCTTTAGAAAGTCCCTCGAATACGCCCGAAAACTCATGAGAGAGGCCGGGTACCCGAACGGGCGAGACAAAAGCGGCAGGCCCCTTGTCATAACCTTCGACAACCCGTGGACGGGCGCGGATTCGACACCCATGATAAACTGGTACATCAAGCGCATGAGGCTCCTCGGCATCCAGCTCGAGAACAGGACGACCGACTACAACAGATTCCAGGAGAAGATGCTCAAGGGGAACTTCCAGATGTTCTCCTGGGGCTGGAACGCCGACTACCCGGACCCCGAAAACTTCCTCTTCCTCCTCATCGGCTCGAACAGCAAGGTGAAATTCCAGGGCGAGAACGTATCGAACTACTCGAACCCCGAGTTCGACAGGCTCTTCAAGGTCATGGAGAACATGGACAACTCGCCCGCGCGCCTCAAGATAATAGACGAGATGCTCGACATCGCCCAGAAGGACTCGCCCTGGGTATGGGGCCACCACCCCGTCGCCTTCGGGCTCTACCACCGATGGATGTCGAACATAAAGCCGAACTCGATGGCGAACAACACCATGAAATACATTAAAATAGACCCGGAGCTCAGAAAGAATTTAAGAGGCGAGTGGAACTCACCGAACCTCTGGCCCATCGCGATAATCGCGGCCATCCTCATACTCGGCTCCGTGCCGGCCATAATCAGCGTTCGCAGAAAACGGCTCGGGAAGGCGAAGAGGTAGGGATATGCTCACCTACATAATAAGACGCATACTCTACGCCATACCGATAGTCATAGGCGTGAACCTCCTGACCGCCGTACTCTTCTTTTACGTGAACACGCCCGACGACATGGCGAGGAAGATACTCGGAGAAAAAAACGTCACTACGGCGCAGGTCGAGAACTGGAAACGCGACCACGGCTACAACCTGCCGGTATTCTTCAACGGCCCCGAAGAAGGCACGGCAAAGTTGACCGAGACGATATTCTTCAAGAAGTCGCTCCCGCTCCTCTGGTTCGACTTCGGCAGGTCCGACAGGAATAACATCGATATAGGCGGAGAGATAAAGACTCGCATGTGGCCGTCGCTGGCCATAAGCCTCCCGATGTTTACCTTCGGGCTCGTGCTCGACCTATTCCTCGCCATGATGCTCGCATATTACAGGGGGACGTACCTCGACCTCTGGGGGGTGGTGCTCGCGGTCGTGATGATGTCGGTCTCTACCCTCTTCTACATCATAGGCGGGCAGTTCCTCCTCGGAAAGGTATTGAAACTCTTCCCCATCTCCGGGTTCGACACCGGCATGGACTCTGTAAAGTTCCTCGTACTCCCGGTCGTCATCGGCGTCCTAAGCTCCTTGGGCGTGGGCGTGCGCTTCTACCGGACCGTTTTCCTCGAAGAGATAAACAAGGACTACGTCAGGACCGCGCGGGCAAAGGGGTTGAGCGAGGGCGCGGTACTCTTCAAGCACGCCCTTAAGAACGCCATGATACCCGTACTTACGAACGTCGTCGTCTCGATACCGTTCCTCTTCTACGGCTCGCTAATAATGGAGAGGTTCTTCGCCATACCCGGACTCGGGAACTTCACGATAGACGCCATACAGGCCCAGGACTTCGCCATTGTAAGGTCGATGGTATACCTGGGGTCGATACTCTATATAGTCGGACTGATACTGACGGACATAAGCTACACCCTCGTCGACCCGAGGGTAAGGTTTGAGTAGGGAGGCTTATTCTGGGAGAACCTTTTTATAAAAAGGTTCTCCCAGACCCTCTCCAAAAATTTTCAGTTCTTCCGGGAAGGCCCCCCACTATGGGGATGATAATTACAAATAGCTTAGAAAACCTTAATTGAATATTTTACTTTTTAGTGGGGGGCCTTCCCGGAACTAAAAGTCTTTGAAGGGGGTTTGGGGGGAACTTTCTTCAGAAAGTTCCCCCCAAAACAAGCGGCCCTACTTAAAACCATATGCCCGTAATACTCGCAACCGATCTCATAATCTTTTTCCTCGTTGGGGCGATTCTTTATTTCGTGATCGCCTCAAGGAAGGAAGGGACCCTTAAGTCCGTACGGAGGGAGCTCGGGAAAAACAGGCTCGCTTTTGCCTGCATGGTCTTCCTCGCCTTTTATGTATCGGTAGCGCTCCTCGACAGCGTCCGTTACAGGGACGCCGTCATCGGGGACGACGGCGCATCGGCCATTTCCGAGGACGGAGGCGTCATATACAGCCCCGAGGCGTTGAGCTTGCTCGACAGAATGCTCTCAGGCATGCGGACGAGGACGGAGAAGACATACTCCGCGCCGTTTGCCACGCACTCGTACGCGAAGGAGTCGATGGAGGGGCCCGACGGGGGGATCGTCCGCGACTACCCTCCCCTTAAGTACCCGGGCAAGCACTGGCTCGGGACCGACAGGGTCGGCAATGATGTCCTGTTTACCGCATTGAAAGGGATCAGAACAGGCGTCGTCATCGGAGCCGGCACGACGATAGTCATAATCCCCTTCGCCATATTCTTCGGCGTCGTCGCCGGGTTCTACGGCGGCTTCATAGACGACGCCGTCCAGTACGTCTATACTACGCTCTCATCCATCCCCGGCGTATTGCTCATAGTCGCATTCATGTTGCTTTTCGGGTCGAGCGGCTATCAGGGCGGGCTCGTCTCAGAGGGACACATCATCTGGAGGGCCTTTGTCCTGAACGACAGGTTGTTTTGGCTCTGCGTCATACTCGGCATCACGTCGTGGACCGACCTCTGCAGGCTCATCAGGGGCGAGACCCTTAAATTACGCGAGCTTGAGTATGTGCAGGCCTCCCGTGCCTTCGGTATCGGGCGCTTGTCCATCATATACAGGCACATAGTGCCGAACGTCATGCACCTCGTCCTCATAACCTTCGTCCTGCAGTTCAGCGGTCTCGTGCTCGCCGAGGCGATATTGAGCTACATAGGCATAGGCGTCGGCCCCGAGATGGGGAGCTGGGGGAACATGATAAACACGGCCCGGCTCGAGTTGTCGAGGGAGCCCGTCGTCTGGTGGAACCTTTTGGCCGCCTTTGCCGCGATGTTCGCGCTGGTCCTTCCGGCGAATATATTCGGGGACGCTGTAAGGGACGCGCTCGACCCGAGGCTCAGGTATAGATAGGTACCCCCCTCCTTGACAAGGAGGGGGCGGGGGAGGCAAGCCTTCGCTTCAAGACCCCTCCCAACCTCCCCTTGTAAAGGGGAGGAGTTAAATATCCCATGTTTGTCATTCCCGAGGTTTTAATCGGGAATCCAGTTTTGGTAGTTTTTCAATGAAAGACCCTGGATTCCCGCTTTCGCGGGAATGACAATACTTGCATAGGACGGGCAGAATGTTTTCATTTTCGCCTGACCTCAATTAAAACGGGCATTGACCTAAAAAGGCATACATGACTCCTGTCCTTGAAATAAAAGACTTGAAGACCTACTTCAAGACCCCGCGCGGGGTCGCGAAGGCCGTCGACGGGGTCTCCTTCGCCATCCCGAAGGGCGGCACCTTCGCGCTCGTAGGCGAATCCGGTTGCGGAAAATCGATCACCGCCCTATCCGTCATCCAGCTCGTGCCCGAGCCTGCTGGGTACATCGCGTCCGGAGAGATACTCCTTAACGGGCGCGACATAGTGGACCTTACAGAGCGCGAAAAGAGGGGCATACGCGGCAACAATATCTCGATGATATTCCAGGAGCCGATGACCTCTCTGAACCCGGTCCTCACTATCGGCGAGCAGATCATGGAGGCTATAACGCTACATCAGGGGAAGACGCGGAAAGATGCGCGCCGAGCGGCGATTGAGATGCTCGGAAGGGTAAAGCTCCCCGACCCCGCCTCGCTCCTCTCCGCGTACCCGCACTCGTTATCAGGCGGCATGAGACAGAGGGTGATGATAGCGATAGCGCTCTCATGCAGGCCGGACCTTCTTATAGCGGATGAGCCTACGACCGCGCTCGATGTCACCATACAGGCGCAGATAATCGATCTCATAGACGAGCTCAAGCGCGAGATGTCGACTGCGGTCCTCCTCATTACGCACAACATGGCGCTCGTCTATACGCACGCCGAGACCGTAGGGGTCATGTACGCGGGCAAGATAGCCGAGCTCTCCCCGACAAAGACCCTTTTCAGAAACCCGATGCACCCGTACACGGTGAAGTTGCTCCGCTCCATACCGGGGCAGGAGAAGAGGGGGCTTAAGCTCGACACCATCCCCGGCGCCGTGCCCCCGGCGACCTCTTACCCCGTCGGTTGCCGCTTCTCCGGCCGGTGCCCGAGGGAGATGGAGGGGTGCGCAAATATCGAGCCGCCGCTCGTCGAGCGCGCGCCGGGGCATTTTGTAGCCTGCCACTTGCACGACCCCGAGTTCATGTCAAAGCCGTATTCGAAGCCCCTGCGGCACGAGCCGGATGAATTGCCGTCCCTCGCCGTCCCGCACGAGAAGAGGGAGACGCTACTCGAGGTAAAGGGGCTTAAGACCTATTACCCGATAAGGAAGGGGCTCCTTAAAAGGGTCAAGGGGCACTTGAAGGCCGTCGACGGCATAGACCTTACCGTGAGAAAGGGCTCGACACTCGCCCTCGTCGGCGAGTCCGGGTGCGGAAAGACGACCGCAGGCAAATCCATCATCCAGCTCATAAGGCCTACCGAGGGGAAGATCATATTCAATGGCAGGGAGCTGACAACGCTATCGGAGAAGGGGCTAAGGCCCTTCAAGTCCCGGATGCAGATAATCTTTCAGGACCCGTACTCGTCCCTGAACCCGAGGCTCACCGTAAAAGAGACGATAGAGGAAGGGATACGGGCCCTGAACCCCGGCCTTGCTAAAAAGGCGCGGGAGGAGAAGATAGCGGAGACCCTTCTGCGCGTGGGATTGAGCGCCGAGACGATGCAGAGGTACCCTCATGAGTTCTCGGGCGGGCAGAGGCAGAGGATAGGGATAGCACGGGCGCTTGCAGTCGACCCGGAGTTCATCGTGTGCGACGAGGCGGTCAGCGCGCTCGACGTCTCGGTCCAGGCGCAGATACTGAACCTCCTTAAATCCATACAGAGGGACTTCGGCCTATCCTTCCTCTTCATTACCCACGACCTCGGCGTCGTCGAGTACATAGCAGACGAGGTCGCGGTCATGTACGGCGGGCGTATCGTGGAAAAGGGGCCGACCGAGGAGATATTCTCGAACCCGAAGGACGCGTACACTAAACGCCTGCTCGACGCAGTGCCGAAGATAGACGCCTCGCTCCTTGCGTCATGGAAGCTCCCTTGACGATCACTCGGAGAGCATCTCCTTCACGGCCTCCACGTCTATCCTGAGCTCTCCCAGATCGCGCTCGACCGCCTCGACGACCAATATCCGCGCGGCCTTCAACTCCTCGGCCCTCTCGGACACGGGTATCGTCTTCGACCATACGACGTCTATCCGCTCGAACGACCCCTGCATGAGCTCCAGGGTGCGGAACATGAACGAGTCCGCGAAGAATATCGCGCGCGGGACAAGGACCGCGTCAGGCGGCGGGTCATCTACCGTGATCTTCAAGGGCACCCAGCCCGCGTATTTGAGCGGCGGCAATTTTTCGACCCTTGCCCCATACGGGTAGCCTTCTATCTTGAGCTCCGGCAATGTCTCCGTGAGCCTCGTCATCGTCATATCAGAGAGGTCTCCTCCGGTATAAGTGACAGTACCCTCCACGAGGCTTGGAGGATAAAGCGGCAAGTGGGTGGCAATTCTCTCCAGGACTTTTTCTGCCACAAGCTTCGCCCCGTTGTACGACCAATGGGAGTCGTTCTTCATGTAGACCTGGCGCGTCTTTTTGGCGTCAAGCAAGAGCTCGTCTACGGCTATCCGGTCCTTAAGCGGAAACTCCCCGAAGGCCTCCTTGAGGAGGTCGAGCCGTGATTTCCCGCATGTCGGGAATGGCTCGACACCGGCGTACTCCGGGTATACGGTCATCTTGTTCGGGGCGACGAAAAAGAGGAAGCGCCTGCCGGAGGCCTCGACAACATCCTCAAGGGCCTGAATATCCCGCGCGAGCCTCCTCATCGCATCCCTGTCCGCGCAGGAGTTCTTCCTGAAGTCGATGAGGTCTTTCTTAAGGTACAGCCAGCCGTCAGAGCCTATGTGGAGCGAAGGGGCCGGGGATACGCCAAGGACGCGGAAGTCGATAAACGCCTTTGCCTTAAGGAGCGCGGCGCGGACAGGGAAGTGGTCGTTGAAGTAGCCTTCGTATGACGAGAAGAACGACCTGTCTTCAAGCCCCTCTATCGAAAGCGCGGGCCGGGAGGCGAGAGAGCGCCTGTCGGTGGACTTCATCTCGAAGCCGAAGACGAACGCGGCGAGCGGCGCGGCTACAAGAAAGACGAAGACCGCTATGAAGGCCTTTCTTCTCATCGTCAGAACCTGAAATAGATGAACGGGTTGAAGGACCCGCCCGCGATGAACGAGAACGAATAGAGCGCGAGTACGAAGAGGCCCGCCGTGAGCGCGAGAGACAATGCGGGCCTCTTCTCATCAAATACCCGGTAGAGAGAGAACTCCCTCGGCAAAAAGATGACGATGGAGGAGAGCGCGAGGAAGATGACGTTACGCGCGTTCAGGGCGAGCGAGACCTCGACGGGCATGGGGAGGTCGACAGGCACGAACATCGCCCTTATAAAGAGCGCCGCCTCTCCGAGAGACCCGGCCCTGAAGAGCGCCCATCCGATGAGGACGAGGACGAACGTCGCGCCCCTCCTTGCCGCTTCACCCCTCCCCGGCTCGACACTCCTTAAGCCCGTCGCCCTCTCGAATATGAGGAGCCCCCCGTGATACAGCCCCCACGCGAGGAAGGTCCAGTTCGCGCCGTGCCAGAGGCCGCAGAGCGTGAAGACTACGAGGAGGTTGAAGTAGGCCCTCCCCGCGCCCGCCTTATTTCCGCCGAGCGGGATGTAGAGATAGTCGCGGAAGAAGTTCTAGAGCGTTATGTGCCATCTCCTCCAGAAGTCGGTGATCGAGAGCGCGGAATAAGGGCGAGAGAAGTTCTCGGGGAGTCTAAACCCGAACATGAGCCCGAGCCCGATCGCCATGTCGGCGTACGCCGAGAAATCGAAGTATATCTGCATGGCGTACGAGAAGACCCCGAGCCAGGCGGACTTGGTATCGAGGTACATGGGAGAGAGGGCGAAGACCGCGTCGGCTATCTCCCCGCAGGCGTCCGCTATAAGGACCTTTTTCACGAGCCCCCAGAGGAACCTTACCACCCCCCTGTAAAAGTCCCCCGCGTTCTCCTTCCTCCCGGTTATCTGGTCCGCTATCTCGTGGAAACGGACGATGGGGCCGGCTATGAGCTGGGGGAAGAAGGCGATATAGAGCGCGAAATCGACGAAGGACCTGAAGGCCTTCTTCGTCCCCCTGTATATGTCTACGATGTAGGTTATCTTGTGGAAGGTGAAAAATGATATGCCGGTCGGCAGGAGCACCTCGCCCCAGGGTAGCTCCCCGGCGCCGAGCGAAGAGAGCGCGCCGTTCAATTCATTTACGAAGAAGTTCGCGTACTTGAAATATGCGAGGAAGGCGAGGTTTACAATGATGGAAAATGCGGCCCACTTTTTCGCACTACCCTTGTCCTTCGCCCCGTCGATCTTAAGCCCTATGAGGTAGTCGAGGAGCGTTGAGACGATGAGTATGCCGAGGACCTCCGCGCTCCCCCAGAAGTAGAATGCCCAGCTGAGCGCGAGGAGTACCGGGTTCCTTAGCCTACGGCCCGCCGCGTAATAGAGCCCGAGCGCAACGGGGAGGAACAGAAAAAGGAAGATGAGGCTTGAGAAGACCATGAGTAGCCTGATGCCTGCCTATGAAAATAGAGTCTTTTCGTCCGTACGACGCATTATAGAGGCGAAAGATTAAAGGATCCTTGCCGGACGGGCAAATCCGTATCGAACGGCTAAGGATTTTATTACCACAAAGGCTCCGTACGAGACTTTGGCCCTGCGCCGAGCAGTCCTTAAGACGGTTTTCTCTCGGATAAAAAAAGCCGCTCCCCTTTAAAGGGGAGCGGCTTTGAGTGCAAAAATATCCGCCCCACGAGGCGCGGATATACACATTAAAGACCTACTCGGGCAGTTTGCCCTTTTCCTTCCCCTCATCCGCCAAGGTGATGAACCCCGCCGCGACCTCACGGAGAGCGGTCACTACGGCCTTGTTCTCGGTCTTCATCAGCGGGGGCGCGCCCTTTATGAGCGTCCTCGCCCTCTGTGCGGCGAGATGCACCAGCGTAAAGCGGCTCGGGACCTTCTTAAGGCAGTCCTCAACGGTTATTCTTGCCATATATATATTCTCCTCCTTAAAACCTGTCTTATTTTATTTCGGTTACCGCCCCGAAAAGCCCGGCTATCTTTTCAAGCATCCTCGGCGTCCGGGCCTTTTCCGCGGCGATCACGGACTTGAAGTGTTCGAAGGCCGCCTCAAGGTCGTCGTTTATTATGATGTAATCGTAAAGAGCCGCCTTCCTTATCTCCTCGACGGCGATATTCAGCCTCTTCTCTATCTCCTCGGGCGAGTCCTTGCCGCGTTGCTTGAGCCTCACCCTGCACGCCTCTATCGATGGCGGCAGTACGAAGACCCCGACCGCGCCGGGGAGCCTCTCCCTTATCTGGTCCGCGCCCTGGACGTCTATCTCGAGTATGACGCTCAGGCCTTCGGAAAGGAGGTTGTCGAGGTCCTTTTTAGAGGTCCCGTACCTCTTGCCGTAGACTCCGGCGTACTCGAGGAACTCATCCCTCGCTATCATCTCGTCGAAGACCCGGTCTTCTATGAACCAGTAGTCTACGCCGTTCACCTCGCCGGCCCTGGGCCTCCGCGTGGTGTAAGAGATAGAATGCCTCAGATCCGGGAAAAAATCAACCGCCTTCTTGCAAAGGGTGGTCTTTCCCGCGCCCGACGGGGCCGAGACTATGAATGGTATTCCGCCCATATTATTTATTCTGTCTTTAACCCCCTCCCGTCAATGGAGGGGAGGTTTTTCGGTAATTCCGCCGGTTTATTCTTCCGTGTCGCCGGATGCCTCTCCCCAGCCAAATCCACCCTCAGCCCCCGCGCCTTACTCTATGTTCTGCACCTGCTCCCTTATCTTTTCCGCCTCGCCCTTCATTTCAACCACCATCTGGGTGATATGGACGTCGCTCGGCTTCGACCCTATGGTGTTTATCTCGCGGCCTATCTCCTGGCAGAGAAAATCCAGCCTTTTTCCGACCGGCTCATCCACCCTCAGGTACTCCCTGAACATCTCAAGGTGGCTTTTGAGCCTCACTATCTCCTCGCTTATCGCCGTCCTGTCGGCGAAGACGGCGGCCTCCAGGAGTATCCGGGACTCGTCCACGCGGTCCTTCAAGAACTTCTCCATCTCATCTTTAAGCCTCTGCCTGTAAGCC
>JACREV010000126.1 GCA_016218095.1 Deltaproteobacteria bacterium
AGAGAGGCTGTAAAGGGCTCGGATATCGCCTCGTTAGAGGCGATCTGACCGGAGAACAGGGCCGCCGGGTCTCGTGACGAGGCGAGACCCGAAGGCGATGGCCGCCGGCGGTCTCAGGTTTTTCGGTACGGGCTTCAGTAGAAAGGAGATTCCAGTGCTTGTTGCGGCTGAAATGCATGCGGAAAGCGACACGAGGGAAAGGTTCGCTGAAATAATAATGAAGGCGGCCCCGAAGATACAGGGGTTCGGCGGGCAGTACTCGCTCATCGTCTACTCGATAGACAACATCGAATTCATCGAGGAGTCGTTCGGCCGGGAGGACGCGTCCAGAGTGCTCGGCGAGATCAACGGGATCATCAGGCAACGGATAAGGGAGATAGACTCGCTCATAAGCTGGGACCGCACTGACTTCATAATCCTCGCCCAGGGGGCCGACGCGGCAAGCGCGCGAGCCCTCGCAGAAAGGATAAGAAAGGAAATAGAGACCCATAGCTTCGAGCCTATCATTAAAGTAAATTTGAGCTTCTGCGTAGCCTCGTTCAGGCCGGAAGGCGGGTTCTCCGCTCCTTTAAGCGGCGGCAATTTTCACGGGTCGCTCGCCTGAGCTGCCCGGCGAGAACGGGCTTCAAGCCAAACTGGATCCGATTATCGCGGCCATAAACACGACGGCCCTTGAAGATATTTACGAGTACCACACCACATCCCCCCCTAAAACCCGCTTTATAAGCCAGAGGGGCCCAACGGGCCCCTCTGCGACCCCCTCTTCGCCTCAAACGCCCCTTGCACACGCGCCTTGCTCTGCTATGCTCAGTAATATGATAATGAAAAGTACCTGAGAGAACCTTTTTGTAGAAAAGTTCCCCCAGAACTCTTCATCCTCGTATCACAGGCACAGGAGAGGCGTGCTGATGGACAAGGACGAGAGGGTAAGGTTATTGGACAGATACTGGAGGGCCGTGAATTACATCTCGGTCGCACAGTTGTATCTAAAGAGGAACGCCCTTCTCCATGAGCCTCTCCGCGCCTCTGACATAAAGCCCCGCCTCCTCGGCCACTGGGGGACCGTCCCTGGGCTGAACTTCATTTACGCGCATCTTAACAGACTGATACAGGATACGGACGCGGAGGTACTGCTTGTCGTGGGGCCGGGCCACGGCGCGCCGGGGATACTCGCGAACCTTTACCTTGAGGGGACGCTGAAGGACTATTACCCGGAGTTCACGCAGGACGCGGCAGGGGCCGACAGGTTCGCGCGGGCCTTTTCCTGGCCCAATGGCATGCCGAGCCATCTGACGCCTTCGACACCCGGGACGATACAGGAGGGCGGGGAATTAGGGTACTGCCTCGTCCATTCCTACGGAGCGGCGCTCGATAACCCCGGCCTCATCGCGGCCTGCGTCATCGGGGACGGAGAGGCTGAGACCGGCCCTCTCGCCGCGTCCTGGCAGTTCAACAGGTTTTTGAACCCGGCGAGAGACGGGGCGGTCCTTCCCATACTGCACCTCAACGGTTACAAGATATCCGGGCCGACAATAATGGGGAGGATGAGCGACGACGAGCTTACGATGTACTTCGAGGGCATGGGTTACGGCGTCCATCTGGTCAGGGGGAGCGACCCTGAGAAGATGCACAATTCGTTCTGGGTCGCGCTCGACTTCGCGTATGACGAGATAAGGAGGATACAATTCTCCGCGCGTTCGATCGGGCCAGAGGAAAAGCCCCGGTGGCCGATAGTGATACTCGCTACCCCCAAGGGCTGGACCGGCCCCAAGACCCTCCACGGAGAGCCCGTTGAGGGGCACTTCCGCTCGCACCAGATACCGATAAAAAATGTCCCTGAGGACAATGGGGCGATGGAGGAGCTCTCAAGGTGGCTGAACAGCTACAGGCCGGAAGAGCTCTTCGACGCGAACGGCGCTCCGAAAGAAGAGGTCCTCTCGGCCCTCCCGCGGCCGGAGAGGGTGATGGGGAGGAACCCGCACGCGAACAACGGGGTCAAGGGTCCGCTGAAACTCCCCGACCTTTCCTCTTATGCGATAGACGTCGCCACCCCCGGTGGGCCGAACGCGGAATCGACATGGGAGTTGGGCAAGTATCTCCGCGATGTCTTCAGGGAGAACGAAGCGGACAACGACTTCAGGGTCTTCTGCCCCGACGAGCTCGACTCGAACAGGCTTAAAAAGATATTCGAGACGACGCAAAGGGCCTTCATGTGGCCGCTCATTGATACCGATGTCGACATTTCCAAGAACGGCAGGGCCGTCGAGGTCTTAAGCGAGCACTTCTGCCAGGGCGCGCTCGAGGGGTACATACTCACAGGCAGGCACGGCGTCATGGTCTCGTACGAGGCGTTCGTGACGATAATAGACTCGATGTTCAGCCAGTACGCCAAGTGGCTCAAGGTCTCGCGCGAGATACCGTGGAGGAGGCCGGTCGCTTCTTTCACTTACCTCCTGACGTCTCACTCCTGGAGGCAGGACCACAACGGGTACAGCCACCAGGGGCCTGGCTTCATAGACACGCTCCTTACGAAGAAGTCGTCGGTGATAAGGATCTATCTCCCGCCTGACGCGAACACGCTCCTCCACGCCTTCGCCCATTGCCTCGAGGGCAAGGGTTTCGTGAACCTCGTCATAGCCTCCAAGCAGGAGATGCCGCAGTGGTTATCGTTCGACGAGGCCGGGGAGCATTTCCTCAGGGGCGCGTCGGTCTGGGAGTGGGCCTCGACGGGCCACGGCGAGCACCCGGACGTGGTCATGGCGTCTTCCGGGGATGTCCCGACGCTCGAGGCCCTCGCCGCGGCCTCGATATTGAGAGAGCGCATGACAGAGCTAAAGATAAGGTTCGTGAACGTCGTAGACCTCCTCTCGCTTTCGCACGCGGGGGAAGGGGCGCACGGGTTGGACGACGAGAGCTTCAGGGACCTCTTCACCGATACCGCGCCGGTCGTCTTCGCCTTTCACGGATACCCGAGGGTGATCCACGAGCTCATCTACAGGCGGCCCAACGCGCAGAGGTTCCACGTGCGAGGCTACATAGAAGAGGGGGCGACGACGACCCCGTTCGACATGGTCGTCGCTAACGGGATAAGCAGGTACCATCTCGCGATAGAGGCGTTGAGGAGGACCCCGAGGCTCAGGACGCGCGCCCTCGACCTCATCTCCGAACTCGAAGAGAAGCTCATCGCGCACAGGGAGTACATAATAGAGCACGGGGTCGATATGCCCGAGGTAATGAACTGGAGGTGGACCCAGGTCCACGAGCTTACGAGGGCTTGAATACCATTAGCAGAAAGACGGCTACGAGCGCCGGGAACGCGACGCACCCGAGCGCGACCCATGCAAAAGCAAGCCTCCAGTACGCGCGGGGCAAGGGCGTGAGCGCTTCATAAGCCTCACGCGCCATCTCCCTCATCCTCACCTGAATGCAAACGACCGGCAGCCACGCGGCGCCTGCGAGGGCGTAGAGCGCAAGGGACCAGAGTATCCACGCGTCCGTCATCGAGTACCCCGCCTCCCTCATCATGAGAAAACCGGTCAATGGCTGGATGATAACGGCGGGTGTCGTGAAGAGCCAGTCGGCGAGCACGACGTTCCTTGAGGCGAAGTAGATGGAGGGGACGTCCTTCGAGAGGTTCGCCCGGAGCATATAGAAGGCGGACCCCACCCCGGTGCCGAAGAGGACGGTCGAGCTTATGACATGGATGCATTTGAGGAACAGATACGGCATATTATTTTTCCTCCAATGAGACGACGGCGAGTGTGGCTGAGAGCACGACGATGTTTTTAATGACGGGCGCGAACGGGTGGATGAGGAGGACGGGGAGCCTTAGCGCTATTATCAGGGTGTATGCGAGCATGAGGAGCATCTGCGCTATACACGCGGCCCTTACCCTGTACCCGAAGAGGAGCGCGGCCCCGAGGATGATGTCGATGATCGAGGCGGCATACAGCGCCCCCGGCCTTAGATAAGCGGGGACGCCGGTCTCTTCCAAGAGCTCGATCGATTCGGCGTAGGGGAAGACGAAGAGGGATACGAGCCCTGAGCATATCCAGAGGAGGGCTATCGTTAGCCTCAAGACCGGGAGTGTGAAGAAGAGGCGTGCGTCGTTTCGCCCGGCGCGAGAGAACGGCGGCGCGTCGATGAATGGCGCGGGGTCGGCTTTAGCCGCTTTTTTGAAAAGCGAGATATCGGCGGCGTTGCCGCGCTTCAGCATCCCGAGCGTTTCGGTGTTCAACGGGCCGGTCTTCGTGATATCCCCAGCGCACGCGATAATGCGCGCGATGGACATCGGGATTTTAAGAAACCGCGCGCGGCCGAGCCCGAGCCTCTTCCTGTAGACTGAGAGCATCTGCGCGTATGTGATCGCCTCGCCCCCGGCGGCGTCTATTGTAAGGCGTTTGGCGGACTCGTCCTCAAGGATGTTGACGACGGCCCTTGAGAGGTCTTCTATGGAGATGGGCTGAAGGAGCTCTTCGCCTTCTCCGAAGACCGGGATGACGGGGAGCGACGAGAGCGCGCTAAAGAGGCGCGTGCTCGCCCCTCCCTTGCCGAATACGAGCGAGGGCCTTACGATCACCCAATCGATCGAGAGACCTCTGAGAAAGTCGTCTGCCTCTTTTTTCGAGAGGTGATACCGGCTCTCTGCCCTTTCATCCGCGCCTAAAGCGGAGATCTGGACTATCTTTTTTACCCCCGCCTTTTGAGCGCCCTCGAAGAGCGCCTTCGGGGTCTTGGAGTGGAGCGCCTTGAAGGTCGCGCCCTTCCTCTCGGTTATTATCCCTACTGCGTTTACAACGGCGTCGACGCCCTTTAGCCTCCCAGTCCAGACAAGAGGCTCCGTATCCCTTTCGAAATCGCACGCCACGGCCTCTACGCCGAGGACCATTCGCGCCCTTGCCGGGTCCCTGACGCAAGCGACGACCTCGTGCCCCCTCGTTTTAAGAGCCGATACGATATTTGAGCCTATGAAGCCGGTCCCGCCTGTAACGAGCACCTTCATGGTCGCCCCTCCTTTATCTCAAAATGCCTGTATACATTAAGAGCAAGGACTGTGCCCGGGCCAGTCATGGATAATGCCTTGTTTTAATTATGTTTTTTAAAAGAGGAATATTTGAGATGTAAATTTGGTTTACATTCTGGTACTATCATCTGTAAACAAAGTATCCATCTTCCGGAGGTCCTCGTTCCATGTCCTGGCACTACGAGTTCTATTACA
>JACREV010000129.1 GCA_016218095.1 Deltaproteobacteria bacterium
CTCTACCGCCTCAGACGCCGTTCAGGAGGCGGCGTCAGAGGCCGGGATAAAGAAGAATTTGAGCGCCATGAAGCCGTTTATCGAGCCTGCCTCAAAAGGGTTCAGGAAGAGCGGGGTCGAGGTGAAGATAGAGGGGGTGACGCTGAACGAGCTTTTAAACCTCATTTACAGGATCGAGAACCACTCGAACATGCTCGTCGTCAAGGACTTCGTCTTGAGGTCGCGCTTCGGCTCATCCGACTTGAACGACGTTACCCTGCAGGTCGTGCTCGTGACAAAAGAGAATGGTTAGGCCGGGGCGCATCATTGCGTACTCAGCCCTCTTTGCAGGAGGCCTCGCGCTCGTCGCGGGGATCGCCTTCTACCTCGTGCCGGACGAGGCGTATGGGAATTATATAAAGGACGCCCTGGAGGGGCGGACCTCTTTGAAGGTGGAGCTCGATGGCCTTCAAAAGACGCTCCCCTTCTCGTTCAGGGCTTCTTCGATAAAGCTGTCGGGACGGAACGGCCTTTTGGTGGAGATGAACGATCTGAGTTTAAAGCCGCGCCTATCGCTCCCCCTGGGGCTCGCGTTTTCAGGGGTTATCGGGGGCGGAGAGGTCGACGGGAGAGCGTCCATCTGGCCTTCGACCGAGCTCCTCGTCAAGGCCGTAGGCGTGGATGCGGGGAGCCTCCCGTTCCTCTCGTCCTCCGGGGTCGTCGATGGCGGCGTCTTTAATGCCAGCGCGAGGATAATCTCGTTTGGAGAGTGCCCCGAAGGCGAGATAGAGGCGCGGGCAAAGGCGTTGAGGCTTAAAAGCAGGATCGACCCGCTCCTCATATCGAGGGACGGGGTTACCGCAACGATCGCCGCCGGGTTTAAGGACTGCTCGGCGAGGGTAAGGTCGCTCTCGATCGAAGGCAAAGACCTTTCGGCGAGGGCCTACGGGGATGTGAGCTTCAGGGACGCGTCCCGGAATGAACTCGACCTCACCATAGAGCTTACGCCCAGGGGTACCTTGAACGAAACGATGGCCCTCATATTGAGCGAGTACAGGAAGTCGGCAAATTACTTCACCATGCGCGTTAAAGGGCCTCTGTCCAACCCGGCGCTCTCAGAGGCAGGGACGATATGATGAGGCGCGCCATAAAGGCGATAAACATCGTATTGGGCATCCTCATAGTAGGCTCCCTCGCGCTCATAGCGCGCGAAGCGGCGCTCCTTAAGATGATGCCTCTGGACAAGGCCCGCGCCGAAACCCTGGAGGGCGCGCTTACTCCGGCGTCCCTCGCCTCCATCCCCGACTTCGAGTCGATCGCCGGAAGCGGCGCGTTCGGAGGAGGCTCGTTCCTCCTTATCGAGCGCGCGGGAGGGACAAGCGCGGGTACCGGGCCGGCGCCGTCAGATATAACCCTTGTCGGCACCGTGAGCGGCCCCGAAGGCAGAAGCTACGCCGTGCTCCAGAGGAAGGACGCGAAGAAGCAGGAGCTATTCGCCAAAGGGGAAAAGGCCTTTGACCTCGGCGTCATCACCGCGATAGAAGAGGACAGGGTCGTCGTGAACGCCGGGGGAAGGAGTGTAACGCTCCTCATGCCGCACGAGATAAGGCGGGAGGCGCCCCTTTCAGGCCCTTACGCGCCCTCAAACAACGCGCAAAAGGCCGCCTCACAACCCCCGGCCTTCCCTGTCCGGAACGCGGTCACGCAAAAGTCCGGGGGCGAGTGGGTAATAGACCAGAGGGCGCTCCAGAGCGTCCTCGGCAACATGGGTAAGGTATTGACAGACGCGAGACTCCTGCCTTATAGTGACAATGGCAAGGTGGCCGGGTTCAGGCTCTCTGAGGTAAAGCCCGCCGGGGTCTTCGGCGTCATGGGGCTTAAGAACGGCGACATACTCCTTAAGGTCAACGACTTCAACATAGATTCCCCGGAAAAAGGCGTCCAGCTCTTGAACGGCTTAAGGGGCGAGACGAGCGTCTCCCTCGACATCATCCGGGGCGGCGCCCCCCAAAAACTCAATTATCAGATAAGGTAACCGACCCGTATGAGACCCGCCGGAAAGCCGTCGATAGCGAAACTCCTGGCAATCTTTCTCCTCTTCCCGGCGGTCTTCTTCCTCCTCATCGCCTCCGCGGAGGCGAAGGCAAAGGAGGCCGCGCGTAAGCCCGAGAAGGTCCTCATCAACTTCGTCGACGTCGACCTCCCGACGGTCGCGAACTTCATAAGCAAGCTCACCGGCAGGAACTTCATATTCGACGAGGGGCTCTCGGGGAGGGTCACGATCGTCGCGCCCTCCAAGCTCGACCCCGAGGAGGCCTACGACCTCTTCGTATCGGTCCTTAGGCTCAAGGGCTACGCCGTCATCAACACGGGCACCGCGTTGAAGATCGTCCCCTCGGCCGAGATAAGGCAGGGGCCGGTCGAGGTGTATGACTCCGCTCGCGAGCTAAGGGTGAACGAGGCCTTTGTTGCGCGCTTGATCCCGCTCGCCCACGTGCAGGCCCAGGACCTCCTGCCCATACTCCAGGCCCTGATCTCGAAGGAGGGCTACATATCGGCCTTCGGCAAGGGCAACTCGCTCCTCGTCGTCGACAACGCCCTCAATATCGAGAAGATCCTCTCGATCGCGCGCTTAGCCGACATCGAGACGAGGAGGAACGCGCCGGAGATAATCTATCTCAAGAACGCGCAGGCCGAGACCGTCGCGCAGGCATTGACCCAGTACAGGACCGGGGCCAAGGCAAAAAAGGACGCCCAGACCCCGGACGCCTCCGTGATATCGGACAAGAGGCTTAACGCCATAATCCTCTTCGGGACAAAAGAGGAGAACGAGGAGAACCGGAGGCTCATCTCGGTCCTAGACGTCCCCTCCCCCGAGGTCAACTCCAAGATAAACGTCTTTTACCTCGAGAACGCCGACTCGACCTCCGTCGCCAAGGTCATCGAAGGGCTCATAAAACAGCAGACCACGGCCCAGCCTGGAGGGGAAACGAAGATAGCGGTCACGCCTGACAAGGACACGAACGCACTTATCATCATGGCGACCCCCGAGGACTACCAGAACCTCGTGCATGTTATAAAAAAGCTCGACAGGAGGCCGAAGCAGGTATTCGTCGAGGCGATGATAACCGAGGTCTCGATAAACAAGTCCCTCGAGCTCGGCACCAAGTGGAGGGCCTCCGGCACCTCGGGCGGCAACCCCGTTGTCATTGGCGGCGTCGGCTCAATAGACTCGTCCTCGCTTACTGACA
>JACREV010000130.1 GCA_016218095.1 Deltaproteobacteria bacterium
GACGCTTTCGATAGTAAAGCCGGACGGAGTAAGGAAGAACGTAATAGGGGACGTGATAAGCAGGTTTGAAAAGCAGGGGCTTCAGATCGCGGCATTGAAGATGGCGAGCCTCTCGAAGGCCGAGGCCGAGGGGTTCTACGCTGTCCACAGGGCGCGGCCGTTTTTCGCTTCGCTCACGGAATTCATGTGCTCGGGGCCGGTCGTCCTCATGGTCGTCTCGGGCGAGGGCGCGATAAAGAAGGTCAGAGACATAATGGGCGCGACAGACCCGGCAAAGGCCGCCCCAGGGACCATAAGGAAGGACCTCGCCGACTCGATCGAATCGAACATAGTCCACGGCTCGGACGCCCCGGAGACCGCCGCGTTCGAGATAGGGTATTTCTTTAACGCGTTAGAGATTAAAAGGTAGAAGCCGAAGTTTGATGGAGACGATAGAAAAGATAAAGGCCCACTACAACTTCACCGCTGGCGATGTCAAGAACCTCCAGTCGTTGAGGCCCGTTATGGAGAAGTACCGCGACTCCTTTGTCGTGGAGTTCTATAATTACGTGAAGAACTTCGACGACTCGGGCAAGTTCCTGAAGGACGAGGCGACGGTCAGGAGGCATCAGGACGCGCTCAAGGTCTGGTTCATAAGGCTCTTCGAGGGCGAGTACGGGCCCATGTATCTTAAGGAGCTTGAAAAGGTCGGGCTGGCCCACGTGAAGATAAACCTCCCGGCCCATTACGTCAACGCCGCATTCCATTTCGTCAAGCGCTACACGCACGAGATAATCGAAAAGGAGCTCGACGGCAACAACGACAGGACCTACCTCGAACGCTCGGTAGAGAAGATACTCGACATAAACCTCGACGTCTTCACGAGCTCGTACATAGAGGAGGAAAAGAAGTTCTTCCTCTCCCAGAAGGTCGAATCCTACCTCATTCAGCTCGCGAACCGCTATTCCCACGGCCTGAACCTCGTCCTCGTCCTCGGGCTCGTGGTCCTCGGGGTCATGGTCATGGGGCTCTTCGTCTACGATGTGCTCCACATACTCGACGGGAACATCGAGAAGGGGTTACTAAGCACATTGGGCTCGCTCCTCATGCTCTGGGTCGTAATAGAGCTCATGGACACCGAGATAAAGCACCTTAAGGGCGGCAAGTTCGCGATCAAGGTCTTCATAAGCGTCGCCCTTGTCGCGATGATACGGAAGATACTTGTGACGAGCCTTAAGTCGGAGGCCGTTGAGGCGCAGGTCTCGCTCGTCGCCGCCGTGGCAGTGCTGGGCGCGGTATACTGGCTCGTATCAAAGGTCGACCACTGAGGGATAATAGAAGGCGGCTCGGTACTGGCGCTGTCATTGCGAGCGAAGCGAAACAATCTCATCTTGTTCGATTGCTGGAGATTGCTTCGTCGCAAAAACGCATACTCCTCGCAATGACAAAGGATTTTTTGGCAACAACGAGAAGGCGGGGTTATCCGACCCGCCTTTTTTAACGCTTGCAAATTGTGGTAGGGTGCGCCGTGCGCACCAGATTCATCAATCATTTTTTTAAATGGTGCGCGAAGCGCACCCTTGTTTTTTTGTTGGGCTTCATTTAATTCAGCCCAACCTACAAGGCTTACGATTTTTTTCTGAAGAAAGACTCTATGAGAAATCTGAGAGACATGACATACGAGGACCTCGCGGCTGAGGCTAAGCGCCTTGAAGAAAAGCCGTACAGGGCCGAGCAGCTCTTTGCCTGGATATACCAGAGGCGCGCCGTCGATATCGACGAGATGACCGACGTCTCCAAGGCCTTCAGGGCGCGTCTCAAGGAGGAGTTCTTTATCGGCGGCGGCAATGTCCTTGAGGTGCGGAAGGCCGCCGACGGGACCCGTAAGTTCCTCTCAGAGCTCGAGGACGGCGCGAGGATAGAGTCCGTCATAATACCCGAGACCGAGAGATTGACGCTCTGCGTCTCGTCGCAGGCCGGGTGCGCACTCGGGTGCAGGTTCTGCATGACAGGCATGGCCGGGTTCACGAGGAACTTAACCCTCTCGGAGCTCACGAACCAGGTCTTCTCGGCGATAAATATACTCGACGAGGGGGAAAAGCTCACGAACATCGTCCTCATGGGCATGGGCGAACCGTTGAACAACTATGACAATGTGCTTAAATTCACGAAGATACTGACGGCCCCGAGGGGCTTCGGTTTCTCGCACAACAAGGTGACGCTCTCGACAGCCGGGCTCGTCCCGGGCATTAAGAAGCTCGGAGAGGAGTCGAATGTAAACCTCGCGGTCTCTCTCAACGCGACTACGGATGAAGTGAGAGACCGGATAATGCCCATCAACAAGAAGTATCCTTTGGCCGAGCTTATCTCCGCGCTCAAGTCCTATCCCCTCAAGGGCAAGAGGCACATAACGATAGAGTATGTGGTCTTGAAAGACGTGAACGACTCGATCGAGGACGCGAAGAGGCTCGCGAAAATGCTACGAGGCATACCGTGCAAGATAAACCTGATCCCGTTCAACGCCTTCCCCGGCGCGTCCTTCAAGTCGCCGGAGACCGAGCGCGTTTTGAGGATGCACGATTTTCTTAAAGAGGCCGGGTTCGTCGTAATCGTCCGCTCATCGAAGGGCTCCGAGATACAGGCCGCCTGCGGCCAGCTGAAGGGCTGGTATGAGGCAAAAGGCGCATAAAGATGTTGACCCAAAGCTCTTGTAATGATAAATGTGAAAGTTGCTTTTTCAATGAAAAGTTTTGAAAATCATCAGGCTTAAGGAGTATCGAGGATGAAGGTTGTAGGCGTAATCGGCGGCAGTGGCCTCTACGAGATGGACGGCCTCACTGACATAAAGTCCGTAAAGGTGGAGACCCCGTTCGGCGAGCCGTCGGACGAGTACCTTACCGGCATGTTGGGCGACACGAAGATGGTGTTTCTCCCGAGGCACGGCAAAGGCCACAGGTTCACCCCGACGGAGGTCAACTACCGCGCGAACATATTCGGCATGAAGAAGCTCGGTGTCGAGTGGATAATATCGGTCTCGGCCGTCGGCTCGATGAAGGAGAAGATAGCGCCGGGCCACATCGTCATAGTCGACCAGTTCTTCGACAGGACCAAGGGCAGGCCGTCGAGCTTTTACGGGTCCGGAATCGTGGGCCATGTCGAGTTCGCCGACCCTGTCTGCTCTCCTTTGAGCGATGTACTGTATTCCGCCGCCAGGGACGCGGGCGCGACGGTGCACAAGGGCGGCACGTACATCTGCATCGAGGGGCCGCAGTTCTCGACAAGGGCGGAGTCGAACATATACAGGTCTTGGGGCGTGGACGTCATAGGAATGACGAACATCCCGGAGGCGAAGCTCGCGCGGGAAGCGGAGATATGCTACGCGACCGTCGCGCTTTCGACCGACTACGACTGCTGGCACACGACGGAAGAGTCCGTTACCGTCGAGATGATAATCGAGACGTTGAAGAAGAACGTCGCGATGGCCAGAGAGATAATAAAGAAGGCGGTGCCGGGGATAGGAAGCGAACGCGCCTGCAAGTGCGCGAGCGCGCTTAAGTACGCGACTATCACCGACCCGAAGAGGATACCCGCGAAGACGCTCAAGGACTTGAGCCCGCTTCTCGGCAAATATATAAAGTAAGGAGCAAGAGATGTCTATTTTGGTTGTAGGTTCCGTAGCCTTCGATTCCGTCGAGACCCCGTTCGGCAAAGCCGATGACGTACTCGGCGGCTCGGCGACATATTTTTCAACGTCGGCGAGCTACTTTACTGACGTAAAGCTCGTGGCGGTCGTCGGCGAGGACTTCCCCGAAGAGCACATAGCCGGGCTCAAGGACAGGGGCATAGACCTCGCGGGGCTCAAGAAAGTCCCGGGCAAGACCTTCAGGTGGAAGGGGCGCTACGACTACGATCTAAATCAGGCGCACACCCTCGAGACGCACCTGAACGTCTTCAGCGCCTTCAACCCCGAGGTCCCCGAGAGCTACAAGGATTCCCCCTTAGTTTTCCTCGCGAACATCGACCACGAACTCCAGATGAAGGTCATGTAGAAGGTAAAAAGTCCGAAGCTAATCGAGTGCGACACAATGAAATA
>JACREV010000128.1 GCA_016218095.1 Deltaproteobacteria bacterium
GGCTTCTAACACGGGTTCTTACTTAAAGTTATAGTTATGTCCCCACAAAGAACTCACAATTGAGAAAAGGAAATCCCGCCACTCAAAAACTTGTCCAGACAACCTCGTGGGCGGGTTGGCTATAGCCAGCTTTTAAAGATAATGGAAAGTAGAGGAGAGCTATGGGGGGTTAAGCTGCTGCATAGACCCCCGTATGGCTCTAAAAAAGTGACGGCTGAAAAGAAGTGCAAAATAATATTGAACAGTTTCCTCAATAAAACCGGATAGATATATTTATTCGGGTAGAAAAAAAGTACTATATATAGTATGTTCTTTTAAAACATTCTCACTAAAAATTAACAAAGGGTGGCTGAGATGAGATTTTTTGGAAGCTATCTGACTATTTTTTCAAACGTCCTTTTTGCTTTGGCTTTGCTGATGTCGCAGCCGTCCCTCGCAAAGTCTTCTGAGCGGCAAAATGAATTCTATAAAATCATAGGAAAGCATGCCTCGGGGAATAGTATCGCCGAGACCAAGGATGGATACATTATCACAGGAGGTGCTTCTGATGAGGCTGGTCGATGTTGTCTCGGCTGGGCCATGAAGATAGACAAGAGCGGCAACATGCTCTGGGAAAAAAAACTCGGGGAGAATTACAATGATTATAATTTTAAAAAGGTGGAGGTTGTTGGAGACAGGGCGATCATTGCAGGGGCCACTGATATTTCTTATAAACCCCAATGGCAGGCAGGGACATTCGCTTCTGCGTCGGGATGGGCAGTAAGATTGGCTGAAGACGGAACTGTAGAGTGGGAAAAGAGGCTAAAACTAAAAGAAAGAGTTACATACAAAGGTGTTGATATCGTGGTCGCCCCTTCGGCCATTGCAACCGATGCGAAGGCCGTAAAGGAGGATAGAGTAATAATATCCGGATTTCTCAGATACGGTATAAGCGATGAGCCTATTCTTTGGATGCTCGATTCCAAGGGCGAAGTTATATGGGAGACTCGTTCCGATATTGAAAGGCATCAGAGCATTTCTGTAGACGCTGTATATCCGTTACAGGGCGGGGATTTTGCGGCTGCCGGCTGGATGATCGACAGAAGCAGTAATACCACGGGTATTTGGCTTTCCCGTATCGGTCAAGATGGCAAAGTATTATGGAATAAACTTCTGGAGGATAAAGCCTACAAGACGAACGATCCTGTCTCCCCGAGCCTTTCACTTACGGAATCGGTCGATGGCGGAATAATTATCGGCGCCGGGCAAGAGTATCTAAAGCTTGATACGGGAGATGATGCAGGTTCAACAAGAGTGGCGGTTCCATCAGGCAAAGGTTCCGTCCGGTTAATCAAGCTCAAAAAAAACGGCGCCCTGGAATGGAAGAAAAATATCGAAACGCCGGGAATTTGCGGCATCAAAGCCATTTGGGCAACACATGAAGGTGAAGCTGAAATGGTCGCCGTAGGGAAGACGTGTGCGGGCGAGGGAAAAAGGCTGTGGGCCGCCACCCTTTCTTCGTCTGGCGAGATAAAGTCAATAAAAAGGTTTCTCCAGGTGAAGAGGGCGTATGTTCACCAGGTTATCCCGGCAGGCGACGGAGGGCTGATTGCGGTCGGCACTTCCTATGAGAATGAGAAGACCAATAGCCGGGTTACCTGGATATACCGGACAGGTCTCGTTGATAACGTAAATCGAGATAAGAAGAGATAAGAATGTCAAAGGCATATACTCTTGAGAATAAGATTCAATTTATAATCGATATTTATAGCGATGCGCTCAGAGTTTCCAAACAATCCGGATTTTCTTTTGATTTTATCCTTTCGCAGGCGGCCTATGAGACCGGGTGGGGTAAGAAGATTATCCCGGGGACAAATAACTTATTCAATATCAAAGCAGATCATTCCTGGAATGGGCCGGCAAAGAAATTTGTAGCCCCTGAACATATAAAAGTCGGGGACGAGACGGAAACGATTCCCGTGGAGAGCAAATTTCGCGTATACGGGTCTTTTGAGGAAAGCTTGAATGATTGGTTTGATTTTCTCCGGACCAACCCCAGATATCACGGGATTGGCGTAAATTCCGACGGGGTGCCGCATATCAATATATTCGATCCCGAGGTTAAGGAGGATCCTGAATTACTTGCGGTTGCGCTCTGGCATGATGGATTTGCGACAGACGTCAATTATGTCAATAACGTTATCCGGACAATGAGAGGGCCTACGATGAGAAAGGCTCTGGAAAAAGCAAGAAGTTATTACGAGCATCCGTTATCTTCCTACGACTCAATCCATGATAGAGTCGGCCTGGAACCAAGCCGCTTATCCAAGGAAGGTAAACCGCAGCAAGAAAGAGATGGTGGCTCACTTTCCAGTGAGACGCTTAAGCGCGACCTAATCGATTACCGGATGGTCTGGCGAATCAAGGAAGATGGCTCAACAAGAGGATACTTCATCTGCAACGATTGACCTGAAATCTTGTTTATGCGCTGAACCAGGCGCACTGAAGGCATCACACCCACCAGTAGACCAAAAGACTGAAACACCGCTAGGCCGCCCTTAGAATCAGGCGGCCTAGCCAACGCGCTGAGAAGGAGCTAAAGCCTACGGCATCCTGACGAACTAATATAAGGTTTTCCCCGGTGCTTTCCAAAAGACGGCCAAGAGCTCCCCGCGCTCTTGGCGCAGGGTATTCACTCATAAAGTCCAGTCCCTGTAACAAGATCAACGTTTCAGACTCTGCATAGAGGTGTATTCCACAACCCCGCAACATTCCACGCTTTTACCGTCCCCCTGTTTGACAATCCGCTTTCCTGGTTCAAACTATACATTGGGGGTAATCCGCTCCCCAACGAACAAAGGAGCATGCAATGAGGATAGCCCAGGTATCCCCTCTCTTCGAGAGCGTGCCTCCGGCTCTCTACGGCGGCACAGAGAGGGTAGTCTCGTATTTGACCGAGGAGCTCGTGAAGGCGGGCCACGAGGTGACGCTCTTCGCCTCGGGGGACTCGAAGACCTCTTCGAACCTTGTGTCTGTCTGCGACAGGGCGCTCCGGCTCGGCGAGCGTCCGCTCGACCCGGTCTCGTTCCATTTACTCATGATGGAGGAGGTCTTGAGGCGGGAGCATTGCTTCGACGTCATACATTCGCACATCGACTGCATAGGTTTCGTCCTGGGAAGGCGCGCGACGGTCCCGGTAGTAAGCACCCTCCACGGCAGGCTCGACATGTCCGAGCACGACTTCATATTCAGGGAGTACGGGAATGAACCGGTGGTCTCCATTTCGAACGCGCAGAGGAGGCCCCAGCCCGGCGCCAACTGGCTCGCTACCGTCTACCATGGCCTGCCCGGAGACCTATATTGTTGCGACAAGAAAGGCGGGGGTTACCTCGTCTACGTCGGCAGGGTCTCCCCTGAGAAGAAGGTCGATTCAGCGATAGCGATCGCCCTTAAGTCCGGCATACCGCTCAAGATCGCGGCAAAGGTCGACAGCGCAGACGCAGAATACTATAGAAGCGAGATACGCCCGCTCATAAGGGGCCCTCTCATCGAATTTCTGGGCGAGGTGACGGACGCAGAGAAAAATTCGCTCATTGGAGGCGCGCTCGCGTTCCTCCACCCCGTCGACTGGCCGGAGCCATTCGGGCTTTCCATGCTCGAGGCGATGGCCTGCGGCACGCCTGTAATCGCCCGGAGGCGCGGGTCGATACCCGAGGTAGTCGACCACGGGAAAACCGGGTTCGTCTTCGAGGAAGACGACGAGGCGGTCTCATATATACTCAACGACTGCCCCTCTTTTTCACGGGAGGACTGCCGCGCGAGGTTCGAGGAGAGGTTTTTGTCCGAGAGGATGGCCGCCGATTACCTCTCCGTGTACGAGGGCGTGGTGAGCAAAGGAGCGGGCGCGAATGCCTGATGAGATAAGCAGGATACGTGACAAGTTCTACATCGTCGCCACCTCCTCGATGATAGACCCCTACAGGCTCATCCTCAAGGACGGGGACGTCTTCGGGGTCTTCGACAGGTTCGGCGACATACTCCCGCTCGGCAAGAAGGAGCAGGGGCTCTACTTCGGGGGCACGAGGTTCCTATCCCACTACGAGCTCAAGATAAACGGGGTGAGGCCGCTATTCCTCTCGTCCAACATAGACGAGGAGAACGTCCTTCTGACCGTCGACCTTACGAACACCGACTTCTACGGCGAGACCGGGATAGTAATTAAAAGGGATACGATACACATCATGCGCTCGCGTCTCCTGAAAGACCGGTCCTTCCTTGAGCACATAAGGCTCCGGAACTTCGGCGAGGAGGAGGTCTCGTTCACTTTGGAGGCCGCGTTCGACGCGGATTTCAAGGACATATTCGAGGTGAGGGGCATAAAGCGAAAGAGGCGGGGGGAGGCCGCCACGCCCGTATACTCGAAGAGGGAGCTTAGATTGGGCTACACGGGGCTCGACAGGGTCAAGAGGGCGGCGGTCATAAGGGTGTCGCGGGAGCCCGCGAGGGCGACGGGTAGGGCGTTGAGTTTCGATGTGAGGTTGAAGCCCGGCGTGACAGAGACGATAGACATAAGCGCCTCGTGCGTCATCGGCAAAGAGGGCGCTCCGAAAAAAGACGGGTTCAGCCGGATGGTGAGGGATGCACGGAGACGCGCGAGCGCCGTCCTTGCGGAGAGCGCCGAGGTCCACACCTCTAACGCACAGTTCAACAGGACCCTTAAAAGGTCGGTCTCGGACATAAGGATGATGCTGACGAAGACCCAGCACGGGCTCTACCCATACGGCGGCATACCCTGGTACTGTACACCGTTCGGCAGGGACGGGATAATAACCGCCCTTGAGTGCCTCTGGATAAACCCTGAGCTCGCGAGGGGGGTCCTTAAATACCTCTCGGCGATGCAGGCGGCAGAGGACGACGCAAAGAAGGCCGCCGAGACCGGCAAGATCATGCACGAGTCGAGGTCCGGGGAGATGGCGGCCTTGAACGAGGTCCCCTTCGGTCTTTACTACGGCAGCGTCGACGCCACCCCGCTCTACGTTGTCCTCGCGGGCGCGTACTGGAGGAGGACCGGGGACACGGCCCTTGTAAGGAGGCTCTGGCCCTCTATCGAATCGGCGTTGCATTGGCTCTCCACAAAGGGCGACGTCGACGGGGACGGGTTCCTCGAGTATGTCCCTGATGAGAAGGGGCTCAGGAACCAGGGCTGGAAGGACTCCCAGGACTCGGTCTTCCACGCCGACGGCACGCTCGCCGAAGGGGCCATAGCATTATCAGAGGTGCAAGGCTATCTATACGCCGCGAAGGTCGAGGCGTCGGCATTATCCCGGCTCATGGGGGACGAGAGCGGAGCCGAAAGGCTCTTGTCAGAGGCCGTTGAGCTCAAAAAGAGGTTCAACGAGGTATTCTGGGACGAGAGGCTCGGGACGTACGCCCTCGCCCTCGACGGCAAAAAGAGGCCGTGCAGGGTCGTTTCATCCAACGCGGGACACGCCCTCTTTTCCGGAATAGCCGACCATGACAAGGCTCCGAGGGTCGCCCGGACCCTTATCTCGGAGCTGTCGTTCTCGGGCTGGGGCATAAGGACCGTATCGGCGAAGGAGGCCCGCTACAACCCCATGTCCTACCATAACGGCTCGATCTGGCCCCACGACAACGCCCTTATCTCCTACGGGCTCGCCTCATACGGCATGACCGAGGAGTTCAAGAAGGTCTTCTCCGGGCTCTTCGAGGCCTCGCTCCACATGGAGCTACAGAGGCTGCCGGAGCTATTCTGCGGGTTCCACAAGAGGGACGGTGTAGCTCCGACCCTCTATCCCGTGGCCTGCTCCCCGCAGACATGGGCCTCAGGCGCGATGGTTTACATGCTCCAGGCCTCGCTCGGGCTTTTGTTCGACGCGAAAAAAGGGATGGTAATATTTAAAAACCCCGTTTTGCCCGAGTTCCTGAGCTATGTCTACATAAACGACCTCATGGTCACGCCGGAAAAGAGCGTCGACATTCTCGTCAGCCGCTACGGCGAGGACGTGGCGATCGAGGCCCTCCGCAAGCCCGAGGACGTGAACATCCTCATCCTCAAATAACCCTTCTGAATGCCGAAAACCCGAGGCCTCCCCGGTCTTTCTATAATCATTAAAATCCTTGAACAATCCCGGATTCTGTTTTATTTTGAGATTTCCGAACAATCAATCACCCCGAGGCATGGCGTGGAAGGCGATTCCAGAGACTCAGGCATAAAGGCCGTCGGACAGATAAAATGGGGGGCGCACCTCTGTCAGTTCTATAAGGACAAGGCCGCGCTCCTGGAGCTCCTCTGCGCCTATTTCATCGCGGGGCTTGAGTCGAACGAGTTCTGCATGTGGGTCACCCCCGCGCACACGACCGTCGAAGAGGCGAAGGGATTGATGCGGAAGCACCTGAGTGGTTTTGACGAATACCTTGAAAAGGGGCAGATGATGGTCATCTCCCACCTCGACTGGTACAAAAAGGGCGGGTCCTTCGAACTCAAAAGGGTCCTCGACGGGTGGCTCGAGATATACAGCCGCGAGATCGAAGGCAGGGGTTACGCCGGCATGAGGGTCTCAGGCGACACCTCCTGGCTCTGCGAAGATGAATGGAAGGGCTTTGACGAGTACGAAAGGGTCCTGCAGGGGTCTGTCGCGGGATACAGGCTCCTCGTCCTTTGCACCTACTCCCTCGACCACATAGGGGCGAAAGAGCTCCTCGACGTCGTCGCGAGCCACGACTTCGTCCTCATCGAGCGGGGAGGCGGGTGGGAGTTCGCCGAAAGCCCCGGAAAGAGGCGCCTGATGGAGGGGCTCGAGGCGGCGAAGGAGGAGCTTGAATCAAAGTACAGGGAGCGCACGAGCGAGCTCTTCGAGGCGAACTTAAGGCTTACAAACGAAATAGGCGAGAGGGCCAGGACCGAGGAGAGCCTGAGGGAGAGCCTTACTGAACGGAAGACGATGGAAGAGGCTCTGAGGAAGAGCGAGGCCTCTCTTATAGCCGCGCAGAGGCTCGCGCGGATAGTGAGCTGGGAATGGGACTTGCGTACGGACAAGGAGGCCTTCTCCGACGAGGTCTACACCCTCTTGGGGATAAGTAAGGAAGGTGCAGGCATAATCGATTGTCTGAAGCGGTTCATCTACCCCGGCGACCTCGACGCCGTATCTGCCGCGGTGAGGTCGGCGGTCGAAGGCCTTGGGCCTTTCATCGCCGAGTACCGCATAATAAGGCAGGACGGGAGGATAAGGGAGGTCCGTTCCGAGGGCGAGCTCTCCATTGACCCTAAAACCGGCGCTCCTGCCGGGATAACCGGTTTCACACAGGACGTAACGGAATGGAAGAGACTCCAGGAAGAGAACGAGAGGATCAGGGAGAGGCACCTGAACGCCCAGAGGACCGAGCTCATCGGAAAGCTCGCCGGAGGCATCGCCCACGAGTTCAACAATATCATGTCGTCCATTAAGCTCAACAGCGAGCTCGCCTTATCCGAGCCGGACGAGAGGGCCAAGAGGGAGTTCCTCGAGGATATCCGCTCGGCCTCGGGGCAGGCCGAGAACTTGACGCGCCAGCTCCTCATATTCAGCAGCAACGAGCCCGCTCATTTCGCGCTCCACGACATCAACGGCGCGGTCCGGGAGGCCGTCTCCATGCTAAGGAGCCTCCTGCCCGAGAACATAGAGATAAGGACCGACCTCGAGGACGGCACCTGGCCGGTCTTCGCGGACAGGCTCCACATAGAGCAGATACTCCTGAACCTCGCCCTTAACGCGCGCGATGCGATGCCCGACGGCGGCAGGCTCTCGATAAAGACCCGGAATACCGTAGTCACCTCGGATAACAGGGACGGGCTCGTTGCCGGCAGGTATTTGAGCCTTTTGGTCTCGGACACCGGGACGGGCATGAACGCAGAGGTCATGAAGAGGGCGTTCGAGCCGTTCTTTACCACAAAGGGAGGCAAGGGCATGGGGCTCGGGCTTGCGGTGGTAAAGAGGATAGTCGGCGAGCACAAGGGCGAGATACGCGCCTCAAGCGAGCCGTTCAAGGGGGCGAGCTTCGAGGTATTCCTGCCCGCGATGAACAGACCCGCGGCTCAGGCGAAGGAGACCGCCGGTCTCGGCAATGGAGAACGCATCCTGATCGTCGAGGACGAGGAGCGGCTACGCAAGGTCGTGGCCCTTGTTCTTCGGAAGAGCGGCTACAAGGTCTTCGAGTCGAGGAGCGCCGCAGAGGCGCTCGGCGTGTTCAGGCGGGAGGGCGGCAAGGTAGACCTCGTCTTTACCGACGTGATACTCGAGGACAAGAGCGGGATAGAGCTCGCCGACGAGCTGTCAAGGAGAGGCGGCGCCCCCAAGGTCCTCTTCACGAGCGGCTATATGGACATAAAGGACGGCTGGCCCGAGGCCGAGGGGAGGAAGCTCAAGCTCCTCACGAAACCCTACGAGGTCACGGAGCTCCTTGCGGCTGTAAAGGAAATCCTCAGGGCTTGAGGCCCTCTCGCCTCCCGAGCAGTTTCAACTGGGCTTCTGCCTGCTCTATCCCGAGAGAGGCCGCTTCCGTGAACGATGCGGAGGCCCTCTCGACGTCCCCGGCCTTGAGATAGGAAAGCCCGAGGTTGTAGTGCGCGGCCGCGTCACCCGGGTCGATCCTTATAGCCGCGTTGAAGTCCTCTATCGCCTCTTCATGCGAGCCCATGCGGAGGTAAGCCCCGCCCCTGTTGTTGTGCGCGCCCCCGAAAGACGGCTCCGCCTCTATGGTACGCGTAAAGTCGGAGACCGCCTCCATGTTCATCCCGAGCGCCTTGTACGCTATCCCGCGGTTAAAATAGCCCTTTGACGCGGCGGACGGGCTCAGACGGATCGATTCCGAAAGGTCGTCGACCGCCTTTTCATAATCCCCGGCGTTGATGAACGCCACCCCCCTGTTCCCGTAAAGCTCGGCGCTCTTCGGGTTCAGCCTTATGGCCCTTGAGAGGTCCTCGAGCGCGTCGTCGATGCGCCCCATCTTCAAATAAGCTACTCCCCTGTTCCCGTAGGCGTCGGCGTAGCCGGGGTCCGCTTCTATCGCCTTCTCGTAGTTAGCGACAGCCTTGTCGATCTCACCCCTGTCCTTGTAGGCGAGCCCCAGGTTCGACCACCCTATGGGGGCTTCATCCGGGTAGACGGCTACCTCGTGCGACCAGAGGCTTACGGAATCCTTCCAGACCGATACCTGCCGTACCGTGAGCGCGCCGAGTGCAAGGGCGCATATCAATGCGAGGGCGGTAGCCGCGCCGGTGTTTTTTCTGCAGACCCGCCCGAACCCGACCGCTATCAGCATCAAGGGCGCAATCCCCGGAATGTAAGTGTACCTGTCCGCCGCGGCCTGAGAGCCGACCTGTATGATGCCGATGACCGGGGAGAGGGTAACGAGGTAAAAGAGCATGAGCGCGAGAGGTAACCTCGATTTTTTAAGGAGGAGTATCGAGGCCGCGGTGATCCCCGCGAGAAATGCGAACGAGGCGAGGTATTCGATCCCGAACAGGGACGGGGATAGGTCGCGCGGGTAAAACGGCGCGAGGTTGAAGGGCAGGAAGGTCTTATAGATGTAGAAGGCGAGAGCCCTCATGGCCACGAGTACCCTGGAGGCCATCGGATACGGGTCGAGAGAGGCTATCGCGTTGTCCGAACTCTGCGCCCAGACCGTCACGCCGGCGAAGATAATGGAGAGGGCGAAGAACGGGGCCTTCTCGATAAGCGCCTTTTTAACGCCTGCCTTAAAGCCGTCGAGCGGATAGAGATCGAGTATCAGGAGGACCGCGGGGAGCGTTATCGACATCGGCTTGCCCGTTACAGAGAGGACGAAGAAGGCAAGCGAGCCGATATACGGCAGGGCCTTCGAGGTCTTTTTATACTTCATATAGCAGATGAGGCTTAAGAAGAAAAAGAGGCCGCTTAATACGTCCTTCCTCTCCGAGATCCAGGCGACGGACTCTACGTGGAGCGGGTGCACGCCGAAGAGGAGCGCGAGAGTCGCCCCGATAAATACAGATACGCGCTCCTCCGCCCCCGCCTCCCTTGAGAGCATGAGGGCGAGCGCGCCGGCGAGGAATGTATTTACCGCGTGGAGGAGAATATTTACGAGGTGATAGCCGAAGGGGTTCTGCCCCCATATCGAGTAATCTGCGGCGTAAGAGAGCATGGTCAGCGGGTGCCAGTTCGAGACCATTACGGAGGTGAAGGCGAGTCTTAGAAACCGCGCGTCGATCCCGCGTATGTCCGCGTTCTCGTAGACATAGAGCTGGTCGTCCCAGTTGACGAACCCGTTTTCCAAGGCGGGGAGATAGACGAGGAGAATGAGGATCGCGACTCCGCCGTATATTATGTAAGCCCTTCTGTTGCTCACGGGGCGGCCTCCACGAGGAAACGGTCCGCCTCCCTTACCCCGAGGTACGAGGCCCTCCGGAAGTTCTCATCCGCCAACTCCCTTTCGCCTGCCCTTAAGTAGGCTTGCGCGAGGCTCAGGTACGCCGGGCCATACGAGGGGTTGAGTTCCGTTACCTTCTTGAAATCCTCAACGGCGTTTTCATAATCCGCGAGGTTCGCGTAGGCGACAGCCCTGTTGTGATAGGCGTCGACGTAACCGGGGTTCTGCCTTATCGCCTCCGAGAGGTCCCTTATCGCGTCGGTGTTCCGGCCTTCGAAGCTGTACGCGAGCGCGCGGTTGTAGTAGGCCTCGGTCATGTTGGGCTTTATCTCTATCGCACGGGACAAGTCCCTTATCGCCTCCTCGACCCTCCCTGCCTGGCCGAACGCTATACCCCTGTTGGTGTAGGCGACAGGCGCGCTATCCGGGTAGAGGGCGATTGCGCGCGACCAGAGCGTCACGGAGTCCTTCCAGACCCCTATCTGCCTGACCGAGAGCCAGGAAAGGGCAGAGGTTATGATGAGTCCCGCGACAACGACGGCGCCGAGAGCGTCTCTATTTTTAGAGGCGGCGTACCCCGCCGCGCCGCCGATGAGTATGAAAAGAGAGAGCGAAGGGATATATGTGTACCTGTCTGCCGCGGCCTGCGCCCCCACCTGTACGAGCCCGATGACAGGCAAAAGGGTTATTAGATAACAGGCCCAGACAACGGCGATGAATCTTTTCCTTTTCAGCATTACGAGCGCGGCAACGGATATGGCCGCGAACAATACTATCGAGATAATAGCCCAAGGCTCGGAGAGGCCGCTTTTCTCCGGCAATGGATAGAAAGGCGAGAGGTCGACCGGGACAAAGAGCTTGTAGATGTAGAATGCGTAGGCCCTGAACGCAACGGGGACCCTCTGAAGGAGGGGGATGGAGTCGAGGGACGAGAGCGCCCCGCTCACCCTCTGCGCCCAGAGCGCGAGCGCGGCAGACGCTATGGAGAGGAGGAAAAAGGGAATTTTTTCGATAAGGGCCTTCTTGAAGAAGCCCGCCCTGAACCTATCGAGCGGATAGTAGTCGATTATAAGCAGGACTATGGGGAGCGAGACGGCCATGGGTTTTGAGAGGAGCGCGAGGACGAACGTTACGAGGGATAGTCCGTAGCAGGCCGCGCCTTTTCCGCGCGCGTACCTTACATAAAAAAGCGCGCTCGACATGAAGAAGAAGGCCGAGAGCACGTCCTTTCTCTCAGAGACCCACGCCACAGACTCCACATGCGCCGGGTGGAGCCCGAAGAGGGCCCCGGCTATAAGACCAGTAATGACCGCTCCCATCCTGTCTTTGTAAGGATAGAGCGCCGAGCCCAGGAGAGCGGCGAGGAAGGCGTTAAGCGAATGTATTATCGAGTTCGTAAGATGAAACCCGAGGGGGTTGAGACCCCATATCGAGTGGTCGAGCGTAAGGGACAAGAGTGTTGCCGGGTGCCAGTTGCCGACGACGACCGCGGTAAAGGCCCATCTGAGGTCGAGAGCGCGGATATTCGGGTTCTTGTATACATACCCTGGGTCGTCCCAGTTTACGAAGCCGTTCTGCAGGGACGGGAGATAGACGAGAAAGGTCAGGGCCGCCACGCATATCGCGGCTATGAGTATGGGTCTACGGTCTTTCAAGGCACGCTCCAGGGGATATTCCGGAAAGGATATTTTACCTGAAAAACGAGCAAGGTCAAAGGGTTTGTCCTAGCCGGACGGGCAAATCCGTATCCAACGGTTGTACGCCTATAACGCCAAAGTCACCCGATTTGAATCTGGCCGTACGCCGAGTACCCTGGCCGGACGGGTAAAGTTCGTATCAAGCGGTCAGGGGTTTATCAAACCGAGAGGTTCCCGATAACATCGGCCCCGCGCCAAGCGGTCCTTGCCGGACGGCACTCCCGTATCGGACCGCTTGGGACTGGAAGCCCGGAGCAACCCGATTTAAAATTGGCCGTACGCCGAGTACCACCTCCGGCGAGGAGGATTTCATTGACACAAGGGCGGCAAATTTGCAATAATTTCAGGTGCTGTTTGTTATACCTTAGGAGGCGCATGCTCCACGGCAAAAAGGTGATAGTCGTCATGCCCGCGTATCACGCGGAAAAGACGCTCCTCATGACCTACAACGACATCCCGCACGACGTCGTCGACGACATCGTGCTTGTAGACGACTGTTCGAAGGACAATACCGTAGAGGTCGGCAAAAGGCTCGGGATAAAGAACATCGTGGTCCACAAGAAGAACCAGGGCTACGGCGGGAACCAGAAGACCTGCTATACCGAGGCCTTGAGGCTCGGCGCGGACATAGTCGTCATGGTCCACCCGGATTACCAGTACGCGCCGAAGCTCATAACGGCGATGGCCTCGATGATAGCCTCCGGAGAGTACGACGTTGTTTTGGGTTCGAGGGTGCTCGGCACAGGGGCGCTAAAGGGCGGGATGCCGGTCTACAAATACATCTCGAACAGGTTCTTGACGCTCGCGGAGAACCTGCTTTTGGGAGAGAAGATATCCGAGTACCACACCGGCTACAGGGCGTTCAGCAAGGAAGTATTAAAGAAGCTACCGCTACTTGAGAACTCCAACGACTTCGTCTTCGACAACCAGATGCTCGCCCAGGCGGCCTTCTTCGGCTTCCGCATAGGGGAGATGAGCTGTCCGACAAAGTATTTTACAGACGCCTCCTCGATAAGCTTCAAGAGGTCCGTCGTTTACGGGATCGGGGTCCTGGGGACAGCCTTCAAATACAAGCTACAGAAGATGGGTCTAAGGAAATACCCGATATTCGACGGGAACGGGAAAAGGCTCCCCGATCAGTGACAGCCGCCGGGGCCGCAACCCGAATCGTTACAACCACCGTCGCCCCCGCCTAAATTCAACCCGCAGTCAGGGCATTCCCCGTAGCCTTCGATAAGGGCAGAGCCGCACGCCGGGCACTGGCCCGAGGCGAGCCTCTCCTCGGCCTCTTTCAAGTCCGGGTACATCCTGTTGAACGCCTCATCGACCTTGAGCGCGGCGAACCTCGCGATCGATTCCGGCACGAAGAGCCCGAAGTCCGCCCCTCCGCAACCGGCCTTCGGGGCCTTGAGCACCTTTGCGTCGACCCCGTCTTTATCGAGCGCGCTTGCGAGATTCGATATCCTGTCGTAGTCGCCCTCGTAGATGCAGATGAGCGCGCCTTCGGCCCTTGGGACCGATTTGAGCCTCTTGAGCTCATCGGGCGTCAAGAGCTCGACGTCACAGCTCCGGCAGGTATTTACATGCGCGTAGTACTCGGCGTCGCACCTCGGGCATATCTTTACGTCGTCCATACAGGCCATCCTTTTAAAATATTAAGGTACAGAGCCTTGATTATATCACAAACTCATGGTACAAATGATAGGATTAACTTTCCGTAAACTGCCCGTCTATGTTGGAGAGGTGGCCGAGTGGCTGAAGGCAGCTGCCTGCTAAGCAGTTGTAGGGGTAACACCCTACCGGGGGTTCGAATCCCCCCCTCTCCGCCAGTTAGACCGCAGAAGCGCAGCAAGGGGATTCGAAACCGTCTGAGCGCCGACCAGCGGGAGGATGAGGCTTCAGGGATGAAGCCGTAAGCGATGACGGCGGGGTCGTAAGGTGGAGGCAGGAGGCCGACGACTTGAGACCGAATCCCCCCCTCTCCGCCAGTGAATCCCCGGGATACCGGTTGTCCGACTTATCCAGAATGATA
>JACREV010000133.1 GCA_016218095.1 Deltaproteobacteria bacterium
GGGGCTCAAGTTCGAAAGGCGGCACATCGAATCGCTCTGGAGGTTCGCCCGCGGCGTCTTCGGGCTCCCCATACTCACGAACATCTTCCTTCAGATAGACATCTTCACCATAGGCAAGCTCTGCACGCCGACCGAGCTCGGCCTCTACAGCATAGCCGCCGCGTTCTCCAGGATTCCGTTCCAGATGGTCGGGACCCTTGTCGGGCAGGTCGCCATGCCGGTATTTTCCGAGATGCAGGATGAGAGGAAGAGGTCCAACACCCTCATTTTAAGGCTCACCGCCGCGATCTCGTTCCTGGGCTTCCCGATGCTCGTCTACGTAGTCCTCTATTCGAGGGAGCTGCTCACCGTCCTCTACGGGACCCCTTACGGAGGCGCGGCGATCCCGTTCGCCATACTCATGGCGACGTCGTTCCTTAGAATAGTCAACGTCCCGATAGTCACCTATTACTTCGCGATCGGCAAGCCCGAGACCCACAGGCTCGCGACGTTTTTAAGGACGGCGATGATCGTCGTCATCATATACCCGGCGGTCAGGTTCTTCGGCATAGAGGGCGGCGCGGCGGCGTCCCTCGCCTCCATGCTCCTCGGCCACGTCGTCCAGGTCTTTCAGATACGCGAGACCTCGGACATGGGCCTCCTTGAATACGGCATGATCTTTTTGAAGCCCTCGGTCCTATCGCTTATCGTAGCCGGGGTCTGGGCCGCGACATACGGCATCCTTGGCTCGCTCCCAGTCCTGCACATAGCTCTCGGCGCCGTTTCCTGCCTCGCGTCCTATGCGATAGCCGGCGCCTTCTTATTGAAGTACAGGAAGGACTCCCTGCTCTCAAGGCTGATCGCCCAGCACCGGCATGACGGAATCCTCTGAGGCGCCTGACATGCTCAAAGGCAAAAAAGAGCCGCTCACCTTCGTCGTATCGGTGAATAACTTCGAGGTCTTGAGAAAGAACCTCCTCAACTCGCCGGTATTCGCCGGGAGGCACCCGCACAGGATAATAATTAGGGAGGGGTTCTCATCGGCCCCTCTGGCGTATAACAGCGCGCTCGCCGAGGCGAAGGGCGGCATTATCGCCTTCGTCCACCAGGACCTGTGGCTCCCGGAAGGCTGGGACAAAAGGTTCGCCTCCGAGTTCAGGTCGCTTGAGGAGAGATGCCGCCTGGGGGTCGCCGGGTGCTACGGGATCACGGCCGACGGAGTGCACGCCGGGCACGTCTACTCGAACGGCCTTAAAAGGGAGCTCGGGTCCATCGGGCGGCCGAGGGAGGTAGTCTCTCTTGATGAGATAATACTCGCGTTCAGGAAGGAGACGGGGCTTAAGTTCGACCCGCTCATGCCGCACTTTCACCTCTACGGGACCGATATCTGCCTCGAGGCGACGCAGAGGAAACTCAAGTGCTTCGCCGTAAGCGAGATATGCCTGCACAACAGCGTGGCGATAAAAAGGCTCCCGGCGGAGTTCTGGGCCGCCGCCGAATACCTGAGGACAAAATGGAAGGGGCGGCTTCCTGTGAGGACATCGTGCGCGACGATTCACGCCGGAAGGACCCGGATGGCGCTCCTGCGGTGCATGGACGCGTTCCTTTCAGTAAAAGGAATGACGCCCGCTAAAGGAGAACGGCTCGATATCCCCTCGCACGATGACATCTCATACTGAAAAAAACACGAAGGTCCTGCTCCTCGGCGCAAGCCTCTCCACCAGGAACATGGGTGTGGGGGCGCTCGCCTCCGGGGCCGTCAGGTGCATAAAAAAAAGATACCCGGCCTCCGACATATTCCTCCTCGACTACGGGAAGGAAGAGGCGACGTACAACCTGAGCTTCGACGGCAGGAACGTCCTCGTACAGCTCGTAAATTTAAGGTTCTCGAAGAACATCTTCCTCAGGAACCATGTCCTCATGCTCGTCTTCCTCGCGCTGGCCCTGAGAATGATACCGTCAAAAGGGTTCAGGGACGCCGTGCTCCGCAGAAATCCGCACCTCAAGAGGGTCTTCGAGGCGGACATAGCCTTCTCCATCGCCGGAGGCGACAGTTTCAGCGACATATACGGCTTTGAGCGTCTACTCTATGTGACGCTCCCCCAGGCGCTCGTGATCGCGGCGGGAAAAAGGCTCGTACTTCTCCCTCAGACGCTCGGGCCTTTCAAGGGGGGGCTCGCACGGGCATTAGCCCGATTCATCATGGACAGGGCCGAGGCGGTCTATTCGAGGGATTACTCCAGCATGGTGGAGGCCAGAGAGATACTGGGGCTCCGCGGCCCGTCCGACAAGGTCAGGTTCGGATACGACCTCGGCTTCCTGCTTGAGCCCTCAAAGCCCTCAGAGCTTAAACTGGACGGCTGGCCGGGAGAGGCGTCCGTTGGGGTCGCCGTCGGGCTGAACGTCAGCGGGCTCCTCTACATCGGCGGGTACACGAAGAGGAACATGTTCGGGCTGAAACTCGACTACAAGGGGCTCGTCACGGAGATAATCGACTTTCTCATCAGGAAAAAAGGCGCCTCCGTCATACTCATACCCCACGTCTTCGGCGGCAAGAGGAACGAAGAGAGCGACTCGAACGCCTGCGAGGCCCTCTACCGCGAGCTCTGCGGAAAATACAGGGAGAGGCTCTTCCTCCTCCGGGGCAAGTACGACACTCACGAGATAAAGTACGTCATCGGGAGGACCGACCTCTTCATAGGCTCGCGCATGCACGCCTGCATAGCGGCCCTCTCCCAGTGCGTCCCCGCGGTGCCGCTCTCTTACAGCAGGAAGTTCATGGGCGTTATGGAATCCATAGGCGTAGAGGACTGCGTAGCCGACCCGTGCAGGATGGGCAGGGACGCGATAATCAATATAATCGACAGGACGTTCGAGGAGCGCTCCCTCATAAGGGAGAGACTTAAAAAAGAGATGAAGGGCGTAAGGGAGTCCGCCCTCGCCCTCCTCTCCCAGGTCCGGTGATGGAAGACCTTAAAACGCCGCGCGCCCGGAGACCGGGCCGATTGAAGATAGCCGTACTGCCTCAGCCCATGGACGTGGTCCTGCCGCCGAACCCCACCTCCATCGGGGTCTGCGTATACGAGACCGCGCGGAGGCTCTCGGGTTTCGACGTGACCGTCTACACCGGCACTCGGGCCGAGCGCTCGTCCGTTGAGGAGGTCTCGGGGATAAGGTTGAAGCGCATCCCCGTAAGATGGGACTTAAGGCTCAATAGCTTGATAAGGAAGCTCCCTTTCTACGGCAAAAGACGTCCCCCGTTCAGCTCCCGTTTCTATTACCATCCGTATATCATTAAAACCGCCCTCGACCTCAGGCAGGAGCGGTTCGACGTAATACACATACACAGTTTTTCCCAGTTCGTCCCGGTGGTAAGGGCCTTCAACCCGTCTGCCCGCATACTCCTCCACGTGCACGGCGCGTGGCTTACGGAGATATCCCCCGAAGCGATCCGGCCGTGCATAAAAAAGGCAGACGTCCTTATCGGTTGCAGCTCTTTTCTGACAGACGGGATAAAGAACGCCTTTCCGGAGCTCTCGGAGAGGTGCCACACGGTCCATAACGGAGTCGACCCGGCGCTCTTTTCCTTCCACGGGTCCAGTGCGCTGAAAAACGCCGGGCCGAAGCTTCTCTTCGTATCCCGTATCTCCCCGGAAAAGGGGGTGCATGTCCTTTTAGGCGCGTTCGAGAGGATAAGCAAGGAGTTCCCCGGGACATCCCTCGACATAATAGGCCCCGAGGCCGTGACGCCGATCGAGTATATAGTCGGGCTGTCGAACGACAAGAGCGTGAAGGCGCTTGAGCGGTTTTACAGGTCCGGGTATCAGGCCCACCTTGAATCCATGATCACGGCGCGCCTTAAGGACAAGGTCCGCTTCATCGGGAATCTCCCGCACTCGGCGCTCATCGACCATTACAGGGGCGCCGACATATTCGTCAACGCCTCTTTCTCCGAGTCCTTCGGGATGCCTATAATCGAGGCGATGTCGGCAGGGCTTCCGGTCGTGGCCGCAAAGGCCGGCGGCATACGCGAGGTCGTCGACGACGGTAAGACCGGCATACTCGTGGAGCCCGGGGACGAAAACGGCCTTGCGGACGCGGTCATAAGGCTCCTTAAGGACGAAAGGCGGAGAAGGTCGATGGGCGAGGCCGGCAGAGGCAGGGTGCTTAAACATTTCACATGGGACAAGGTCTCCGGGGACCTTGAGAGGCTCTACTCCCGGCATTTGAAACGCGCATGAGGTTCAAGACCGTAAGGGACGTCGCCGAGTGGCGCCTGTGCGCCGGGTGCGGCGCGTGCGCGTACGCGTGCAGGGACGGGAAGGTCTCCCTGAAGGACGTATTCGACGACGGTATAAGGCCCTTTGTCGCGGACGATGACTGCCGCGACTGCGCCGACTGCCTTCAGGTCTGCCCCGGCATAGGGTTATCCCGCCCCTCACCAGGCGGCGCGAACGACACCTTCGAAAAATGGGGGCCGGTATTGAGCGTCTGGGAGGGGTACGCCGTCGACGAGGAGGTCCGGTTCAGGGGCTCCTCTGGCGGCGCGGTGACAGCCCTCGCCCTCTACTGCATGGAAGGGCTCAAGTTCGGGGGCGTACTCCATGCCGGGGCCGGGGACACGCCGCTCTCCAACAAGACCCATTACAGCGTGACGCGAACGGAGTTGCTCTCGAGGGCAGGCTCAAGGTATTCCCCGGCCTCCCCCTGCGACTCGCTCGGGCTTATCGAATCGGCCAAGACAAAATCCCTTTTTATAGGCAAGCCTTGCGACGTTGCGGCGTTGCAAAAGGCCGCCGGGATAAGGCCCGCGCTGAAAGAGAAGGTCGGGGCCTCAATTGCGATATTCTGCGCCGGTACGCCCTCCACGAAAGGGACCGCCGAGCTCATAAAGGGCCTCGGGGCCGAGTCGACGGACGCAAGAGAGATTAGATACAAGGGGCGCGGCTGGCCGGGCGTCTTTAGCGCACGGGTAAAGGGGGCCCCGCTTGAGGTCTCCTACAGGGAGGCCTGGTCGTTCCTCCAGAGATACCGCCCCTACAGGTGCCACCTCTGCCCCGACGGCACAGGAGAGTTCGCCGATATCTCCTGCGGCGACCCATGGCACAGGGAGGAGGGCGGAGCGGGCCTGTCCATCGTCGTAGCGAGGACCTGGAGGGGCCAGGAGATAGTCGAGGGCGCGATAAGGGCCGGATACCTGAAGCTCTCGCGCTCGGACGGCGAGGCGCTGGAGGCCGCGCAGAGGAACCTCCTTGAAAAAAAATCCGCGCTCTGGGGGAGGCTCCTCGCCTTCAGGCTCTTCTTTCTCCCCTCGCCCGCCTTTAACGGGTTTTTGCTGCGCCGCCTCTGGCGGACGCTCGGGACGAAAGAGAAACTCCGGGCGGTCCTCGGGACCGCGCGCAGGATTGCGCGAAGGGGTTATCTGAGGAGAAAGTCTTTCATTTCGGCATAAACCATGGAGGAAAAAGCGTGCCGGAAGCAAGCGTAGGCCTGCCGATATACAACGGCGAAGAGTTCGTCGAAGAGGCGATAAGATCGATACTCGCGCAGACGTTCGAGGACTTCGAGCTCATCTTGTCCGACAACGCCTCTACCGACAGGACTCGCGAGATATGCCTCGACTACGCCTCCATGGACAAGCGCGTCAGGTATTACAGGAACGGCGTAAACCTCGGCGCGACCCTCAACTACAACAGGACCTACGAGCTCTCGCGCGGCAGGTACTTCAAATGGGCGGCGCACGACGACCTCATCTCCCCCGAGTACCTTTCTCTCTGCATCGAGGCCCTCGAAAAGGACCCTGAATGCGTCCTTTCCTTCCCGGAGACGACCTACATGGACGCGAACGGCATCTATCTCTCGACAGAGACAGGGGATCTGAGCATCCCGGAGACGAACCCGGCAGAGAGGCTCAAACGGTTCGTCGCCCTTGAGGCGAGGTCGAACGACATATTCTGGGCGATCTTCGGCGTCACGAGGAAAGAGGTGCTTGCAAGAACCGGGCTTTTCGGCAAGTACATAGCCAACGACCAGGTGCTCCTCACAAAGCTCATCCTCGCGGGCCCCTTCCGGCAGGTCCCGAAGAAGCTCTACTTCAGACGTATCCACCCGAAGGCCTCGACCGTCATGTTGCCGAAGATACCCTCCTACAAGGAGAGGGCCAGGTGGTACGACACCACAACGCGCCCGAGTGTCATACTCCCGAACTGGAGGCTCCTTGTCGAGGACCTCTCGGCGATAAAGGGGCTCGACCTCGACAAGCAGTCGAAGGCTCGCTGTTACTACCTTATCGCGAGGATGTTCGCGAACAGATGGAAGAGGCTCGCCCTCGAGATGGGGTCCCTGCCCTCGCAGATCATCGTCAGAAAGACGACATGAGAAAACGGACGCCCGGTCCGGAGGGCCGGCGTCGTCTCCGGGAATCGCCGCACCTAAAATAAAGGCGAGGTCAACATGAAGACAGAGAGGCTTTTCAAGACTCCTCTAAGCGAAGCGCAGAGGAGGAACAGCGAGCTCAACCACATCGAATGCTCGTCGAGGAGGACCGTCCTTGAATCGTACCCGAGGCGGATAGTATTCGAGCTCACGAACAAGTGCAACTTCCAGTGCGTGATGTGCGGGAGGGAATCCGCGGACTTTAAAACATCCGACCTGCCGGTCTCCGTCGTCAAGTCCTTCAGGTCTTTCTTCCAGTTCGCCGAGGAGACGACGCTCCACGGATGGGGCGAAGGTACGCTCCACCCGAGGCTCCCGGAGATACTCGAGTACCTGAACACGTTCCCGCTCCTCAGAAAGTACTTCGTCACAAACGGCTCGACCCTCCCGAAGATAATGGAGAGCGTCTTCGAGCACCATGTCGACCTCATAGCCGTCTCGCTCGACGGGGTGACGCCCGAGACGAACAACGCCATAAGGAAAGGCGGAGACCTCCATCGGGAGATTCGCTCTATCAAACGGCTTATCCTCGAAAAAGAGAGGCGGAACCTCGATTACCCGTACGTGAACCTCGTCTTCACGGCGATGGCGAGGAACATCCGCGAACTCCCCGGGATGGTCCGCCTCGCGTATGAGACAGGCGTGCCGGAGGTGAAGGCGGTATACCTGACCATCTTCAACGGCGGCTTGAGCGGAGAGTCTCTCTTTGACAGGCAGGACCTCGTAAAAAGGCATTTCGATGCGGCGCGCGAGGAGGCCGACAGGCTCAACATCTATCTGAAGCTCCCTGAACTGCAGGGGGAATCCGAGGCCGCAGAGCTCCCCCACAAGCCCTGCGCCTTCCCGTGGCGGGACTTCTATATCGGCAGCGACGCCTTCGCGAGGCCATGCCAATCGTCGGCAGACAGGCTCTTGAGCGTCCAGGACCTCGCGACACCCGAGGACGCATGGAATTCGAGGGAGATGCAGGGCATAAGACTCGCCGTAAACGACCCCAAGCTCATGCCCGCGAGTTGCCGCAACTGCTACCACAGCACCTGCGCCAACTGGAACCTTAAAAAAAGCTTCCTTCAGCTCAACGGCTCCTTCGCCCCGGAATGGGGAGCGAAAGACCCGGTCATCCCGGCGGCGCCCGCAAGCGCGGAGCCTGAGGGAGTCCAATAAAACGAACGAGGTGCATGAGATGAAGATAGCCATCCTTGCCGGCGGGGTCGGCTCCCGCCTCTCGGAAGAGACCGAGTTGAAACCCAAGCCGATGGTCGAGATCGGCAACAGGCCGATACTCTGGCACATCATGATGTACTACGCCTGTTACGGCTTCAAGGACTTCGTCATAGCGCTCGGCTACAAGGGCGAGTACATAAAGCGCTGGATGAAGGAGTACTCGGCGCTGAACAGCAACATGACCGTGAAGATGGGGACCGGAGAGGTGGAGCTCTCCGGAGGCAACGTCCCCGACTGGACCGTCGACCTGGTCGACACCGGCGCGGCCACCCTTACCGGGGGCAGGATAAAGCGGCTCTCCCCGTGGGTCGGGAACAGGACCTTCATGCTCACATGGGGCGACGGCATCGCAGACGTCGACCTTAACGCGCTCCTCTCCTTCCACAGGTCGCACGGGAAACTCGCTACCCTTACGGCCGTCCGGCCCCCGGCCCGTTTCGGGCACCTCAAACTCGAAGGCTCGCGCGTCTCCGAGTTCTCCGAGAAGCCGCAGACAGCCGAGGGGTGGATAAACGGCGCGTTCTTCGTCCTCGAACCCGAGGTCTTCCAGTACATCGACGGGGACGAGACGCAGTGGGAAAAAGAGCCTCTGGAGGCCCTGGCGAGGGAGGGCCAGCTCATGGCCTTCCACCACGCCTCGTTCTGGCAGTGCATGGACACGTTAAGGGACAAGCGCCTCCTTGAGAAGCTCTGGGAGACGGACCAGGCGCCATGGAAGATATGGTAACCGAGAGACATCGCGAGGAGGGTCTGATGGACACGGACGAAAAAACCTGCCGCTCTTGCGGCTCCAGGGGGCTTAAGTCGGTGCTCGACCTCGGGCACACCCCGCTTGCCGACGCGCTCCTTACGAGGGACGACCTCAACTCGGTCGAGCCTGTCTATCCGCTCGAGGCGGCGTTCTGCCCTGCGTGCTCCCTCATGCAGATACTCGAGACGGTCCCGCCGGACGTGCTCTTTTGCAGGGACTACCCGTATTATTCGTCGTTCTCCGACGCCCTCCTCAAGCACTCCAGGGAGAACGCCCTCGCTCTGATCGAGTCCAGGGGGCTCGGGCCGGAAAGCCTTGTCGTGGAGATAGCCTCGAACGACGGGTACCTTCTTAAAAATTTCGTGAAAAACGGCGTCCCCTGCCTCGGCATCGACCCGGCGGAGGGGCCCGCGAGGGTAGCTGAGGATTCCGGCGTCCCCACGCTCACCGCCTTTTTCACGAAAGAGCTCGCCGAAGAGCTCCGGGGCCTCGGAAGGGCCGCCGACGCGGTCATCGCGAACAACGTGCTCGCGCACGCCGCCGACACTAACGGTTTCCTCGACGGCGTAAGGACGCTCCTGAAAGAAGACGGTGTCGCGGTGATGGAGGTGCCTTATGTCAAGGACCTCATCGACAACTGCGAGTTCGACACCATCTACCACGAGCACCTCTGCTATTTCTCGCTCACGTCGCTCAATAACCTCTTCAGGAGGCACTCGCTCTATATAAACGACGTCAAGCGGCTCGGCATACACGGAGGGTCGCTCCGCATATACGCGGGGAGGAAGGACGGCGCGAACGCATCCGTCAGAGACATGCTCGCCGAAGAGACCGACAAGGGGGTGGATTCGTTCGCGTACTACGACGACTTCGGGCTCAAGGTGCGGAACATCAAGACAGGGCTCAGGAACATGCTTACGGGCCTCAAGGAAAGCGGCAAAAGGATAGCCGCGTACGGCGCGGCGGCCAAAGGCTCGACGCTCCTTAACTACATAGGGTTGGGCCGGGAGACTATAGACTTCGTCGCGGACCGGAACATCCACAAGCAGGGGCGGTTCATGCCGGGCAAGCGCATCCCCATCTGCGGCCCGGAGCGCATAACCGAGCTCATGCCCGACTTCGTGCTCATACTCGCCTGGAACTTCGCCGAGGAGATAATAAGACAGCAGGACGAGTACAGGAGACGGGGCGGCAGGTTCATACTGCCTCTGCCCGTCTGGAAGATAGAATAACCGCCGCTAAAAAAAAGAGGTATGGTGATGGAGAAAGCGATAGCCGGAAAGGCGCGCCGCGCCGCGAAGGCCGCAACCGCAAAGAAGGCCTGCGCCGCGTGCGGGTGCGCAAAGACCGAGGTCTTCTACCAGCAGAAGGGCGTCCCCGTGCACAGCGTGCTCCTCATGGAGACGAGGGAGGAGGCCGTTAATTTCAGGAGGGGCGACATCTCGCTCGTCTTCTGCGAAAGGTGCGGCTTCATCTCGAACGCCGCCTACGACCCGTCTCTACAGCGGTATTCGCCCAGATGCGAGGAGTCCCAGGGCTTCTCTCAGACGTTCTCGGATTTTTCGCGGACCCTCGCGGAGGGGCTCGTAAGGCGCTACGGGCTTCAGAAAAAGGAGATCATGGAGATAGGGTGCGGCAAGGGCGAGTTCCTGAACCTCCTCTGCGAGCTCGGGGAGAATACCGGCGTGGGTTTCGACCCGGCCTACGCCGCCGGGTGGGGCTCCAGACAGGGCGACAGGGTAAGGTTCGTAAGCGACTTTTATTCGGATAAATACGCGGAATTGAGCGCCGACCTTATCGTCTGCAAGATGACGCTTGAGCACGTGGGCAGGCCCGCCGAGCTCCTCTCGGCCATCCTCTCGTCAGCCGGCAAAAGGCCGGGCTCGGCGCTCTTTTTCCAGGTCCCCGACACCACGCGCGTCCTCTACGAGCTCGCGTTCTGGGACATATACTACGAGCACTGCTCGTATTACACGGCATACTCGCTGAGGTCGCTTCTCCGCCGGAGCGGGTTCGTGGTGACCGACATGAAAAAGGACTACGACGGGCAGTATATCATATGCGAGGCGAGGCCCGGCGACGGCTCCATGACGGAAAACCCGCCTGAAGCACGCCAGGAGCTCGAATCCCTCAAGTTCGCGGTCAGGTACTTCACCGAAAACAACGCGCAGAAGATCGCCATATGGAAAAAGAAGCTCAAGGACTTTCGCACCACGGGCTACAGGACGGTCCTCTGGGGGTCCGGCTCGAAGGCGGCGGCTTTCCTTAAGACGCTCGGGATAACGGACGAGGTCGGCTTCGTCGTGGACATAAACCCCTACAGGCAGGGGACGTTCGTCGCTGGGACCGGGCATGAGATCGTCGGGCCGTCGTTCCTCAAGGACTACAAGCCCGACGCCGTCATAGCGATGAACCCCGTCTACAGGGACGAGATACGTCTTGAGCTCGCGAGACTCTCGATCGAGCCGGTTTTGATAACGCTATGAAGGGGTGCGATTGAGACCGGAAGGCGAATGGACATGCAAGGGATGCGCGTCCCCGGGCGTGGATCTCTTCCTCGAGGTGAGCGGCATCCCGGTCAACGCAAATATCCTTCATGCCACGAGGAAGGACGCGCTCGGAGCGGCTAAAGGCGACGTCGCGCTCGGCTTCTGCTCCGAGTGCGGGCACATACAGAACGCCAGGTACACGCCCCGGCCCGTGGAATACACGGTCGAGTACGAGAACTCGCTCCACTTCTCCCCCCTCTTCCAGGACTACGCGAGGTCGCTTGCCGTGGGGCTCATCGAGCGGCATGACCTCTACAACAAGGAGATCGTGGAGATCGGCTCCGGCAAGGGGGACTTCCTGAACCTCATCTGCGAGCTCGGCGGAAACCGGGGCGTCGGCTTCGACCCGACCTACATCTTCGAGAGGGACGAGAACAGGGACAACGACAGGGTCGTCTTCGTCAATGAGAAGTACTCCGAAAAAAACGCCCCGTCCGTCTGCGACATGCTCGTCTGCAGGCACGTCCTTGAGCACCTCTCCCACCCGAAGGAGTTTATGATGATGATCCGGAGCGTCATCGGGGAGAGGCGCTCCATGAGCGTTTATCTGGAGGTGCCTAACGCCGATTACATGCTCCGGGAGAGGAAATACTGGGACATCATATACGAGCACGCCTCCTACTTCACGAAGGCCTCGGTCGTCTCGCTTTTAAGGGCCTGCTCGTTCGAGGTGACGGAGCTCTCGGAATCCTTCGACGGACAGTTCATCTCGATCGAAGCGCGCCCCTCGGCCGCCGTGCGCTCCCTCCCGGACGCGGAGGCCATAGACGGCATAAGAGCGGAGACAGCCGCCTTTGCCGACAGGTACAGGATCAAGGTCGTCTCATGGAACTCGGCGTTGAGGGAGATAGCGTCGAATTCGGCCCGCGCGGTCGTCTGGGGGGGCGGCTCCAAGGGTACGACCTTTTTGAACATCCTCAGGACCGGGGGGATCGAGTACGTCGTCGACATAAACCCGCACAAGCACGGGACCTTCGTGCCGGTTTCCGCGCAGGAGATCGTCGGCCCCGGGTTCCTCGCCGAATACAGGCCCGAGATAATCATAGTCATGAACCCCGTCTACATCGAGGAGATCTGGGCGCTCGTAAAAGACATGGGCTTCAAGACGAGACTGCTTACGGCATGATCAAAACGGCTGGTCCGTTCTCAAGTTCGGCCTTCTGGCCGGGGCCTTGTTCTTCCTCATCTTTAGCCCTGAAAACAAAAAGCCCTGCGCCCCCTTTGGGGGGCGCAGGGCGTGCGGAAAGGTCCGCCCTTTACCGGTCCCGGAGCCTCACGAACACGGCTATGCCGACCCCGAGCGACATGAGCACCGCGAGCGTTATCTGCGGGTGCTTGATGGACATGACAAGCGGCGTAAGCGCGGCCCTTGCGGCCCCGCGGAGCGTCTCATGCCTCGATATGAACTCCGCGACAGGCGGCGAGAACCTGTAATAGACGGACACGAACGACCTGCCGAGAGGGTTCGCAAGGAGGACGTTGTCCCTGAACTTGCGGAGCACCACGACCTCGGGCTCGAGATAGCTGCCGTAGGCGACGGTCGCGATGAAGCACCCGCCCTTTGCCGACGTGCCGCTTGTCGAGGGCGCGCTCTGTTCGTCAGAGGACCCTGTTGACGCCTCCGACACGGTCACGGTCGTCATCGCCTTCGCCACGCCGCCCTGGTCGTCAGTGACCGTCACGACCGGATTATACGTCCCCGCGGCCCTGTAAGTATACTGCGCGGGAGCCGATGACGTGGTAGCGTCTATCGTCCCGTTGCCGTCGAAGTCCCATTGGAACTCGACTATGGCGCCGTTGGGGTCAGAGGCGGTTATCTCGAACTTCACCGTCATCGACGGGCCGCCCTGGACGATGCTCGCGGTTATGCTCACGATAACCGGCGGCTTGTTGGTCGCGGATTCGGCGGATATCGCGACGAAACCCGATTCCGAGGCCGCCCCGCCGTCGTCCGTCACCCTTACACGCGCGTTATAGTTGCCCACGCCGGAATAGGTGTTGGAGGCGGACGGGACCGGGCCGGTATCCGCGTCGTATACGCCGTCACCGTCAAAGTCCCACTCGTATTTGACCACGGTACCGTCGGCGTCAGCCGCCGTTGCGGTGAACTCGATTGCCAGGGGTGTCGTGCCGCTTGAGGCCGACGAGACGAGCGATACGGACGGCGCGGTGTTGGAGGTCTTGAACGAGCCCGTGGAAGACGCGCCGTTGCCTGCCGCGTCAGTCGACCTCACGGTGAAGCCGTAGGTCGTGAATCCATTAAGCCCGGAGAGGACCGCCGTGTGGACAGTGGACATGGAGGAATCGGAGTATGACCCCGGTGTGCCGCTCCCGGCCGCGTAAGTCACCTCGGTCGAAGACGGCTCGTCGGTCTCCCACCTTATCGACACGCCTGAGGCCGTGACGTCCGTAGCGCGCACGTTCGTGATGACGGGCGCGCCTGTGTCCGCCGCGGCGAGGGTAGTGAAGGTGTAGTTGGCGGAAACGGACGGGTTGCCCGCGGCGTCCGAGCTCATGACCCTGTAGTTGTATGTGGTCAAGGGCTGCAGGCCCGAGAGGGTCTGGCTGTGCGCGGTCGTCATGGCTCCGTTACGCGCCGTGGTCGTGCCGTAGGCCGTGGTCGTCCCGTACTCCACCTGCGCGTCAGACGCCTCGTCCGTAGCCCACCCTATGGTTGCGCCGTCAGCGGTAACGTCGGTCGCGTATACGCCGGTTATCGAAGGCGCCGTGGTGTCCTGGACGATCTGCTTGGACTTCTCGGTCGAATAAGAGCTCTCGCTCCCCGACGTATTGTAGGCCGTTACCGCGAAGTAGTAGGTATATCCCTCGGCCAGGTTGGAGATCGTGTATGCCGTCGAGTTTCCGGCATCGATCGATTTCGTATACGACCCCGAGGCCGTTCCGTAATAGACCTTGTATCCCGCCAGGTCCGTAAGCGTGCTCCCGTTCGTGTTGGTCGTCGGGGCGGTCCACGTGAGCGATGCCTGCCCGGCGAGCGCGAGCCCCGGGACGGTCAGCATGAACAGGGCCACCCCTGCCGCGAGGGCGGTCAAACGTCTTCTTCTTTGCATCAGTCATCCTCCTTCTTTCTGAAAACAAAAAACCGCCAAAAGGGTATCCCCTTTGGCGGCTCGGCCGACATGGAAGCCGGTGGAATCGAATTTGTGCGAGCGGTGGAGAGAGCTTCAGGTACAGGGGGCTTCTTTAGTCCCGTTGCTCTGCGTCGCCGGGTTTCCCCGGGTTTGCTCTGAGCAAAGGCGGTAATAAACCAACGAATTTTCGTGAGTATTGTAGTCGATAATCCATCACTGGTATGTGACCTCCATCACCAGGAACAAACGGATAACGAAACAATGATGAACGCTTACATCGCGATACTCCCTCTTGCCGCCCTCGCCCTTTCGGCCTCCGTCGGCGTGCTTGCTCTCTCAAAACGGAAGGAGAGCGCGGCCTATGTGCCGCTCTCGCTCGGGCTCTTTACCCTCTCGGGCATGGAGGCGGGAGGGGCGCTTCTCCTTTCGGCGAATGGGCCGCTCCCCGCCGGGATCGGGCTCAGACTCTTGGTCGCGGGGTTCTCCGTCCTTCCCCTCCCCTGGCTCGCCTTCTCCGTCTCGTTCGGAAAGGCCGACCCCGTGGCCGAAGTCGCTGGCAGGGCCTACCCGCTGGCGGCCGTTCTGTTCCTCGCCACGCTCTTTGCGGTAAACTCAGGGTCGAGGTGGCTTGTGAGGTCCGCGTTTTTCGAAGGCGGCGGTCTGCCCGTCGCGCTCGATGACGGGGCCCTCCTCATCTCCGGGAGCGGCGGGAAATACCTTTTCCTGTACCTCGCCGTCTCTCTCGCCTCGTCCCTCGTTCATATCGAAAACACGCTCAGGGCCGCGAGCGTCGCCGAGAGGCGCGAGATCAAGCACCTCGCCATAGGGGCCGCGGCGGTAATCGGGTTTTTCGCTTATCTATCGGCGCAGGCCCTCGTCCTCGGACGAGTCGGCATGCAAATGGTCCCCCTCACCTCGGCTGTAGTCATCGTATCCGGCGCGCTCATCGCCGTCTCGCTGATCAAAAGGGGGCTTAAAGGGGCAAAGGTCTCGGTATCGAGGCCGCTCGTATTCAACTCGATCACGGTCGCCGTAGTCTCTGCTTACCTCGCCGTGGCGCTCGCGGCCGCGTACGGCATAAAGAGGCTGAGTCTTCCGTCGGAGGGCTTCCTCGCGGCCTTCTTTCTCTTCCTGTCGTTCCTGGGGCTCTTTCTCCTCCTCTACGCCGAGAGGCTCAGGCGCAGGGCCGAGATATTCATCAGCAGGAACTTCTTCAGGCACAAGCACGAGTTCAGGGACAGGTGGATGGAATCGATAGACCTCCTCGGCCCGGACATGGACACAAGGGAGATAACCTCGTCGATCGCCAGGATGCTCGCCGGGGCCCTCGGGGCGAGCCCGGTCAGGGTCCTCGTCCTGGAGAGGGCCGGGCGGGTCTATCGCGATGACTCGACGGGGCTTGAGATACCATCGGCCCACCCGGTCGTCAAGCACGCGAGGGCGCGCCTCAGACCCTTTTCGATGAAAGACCCTTCGGCCCTCCCCGGGGTCGGGGAGCTCGGGACCTCGACCGGGGCCGAGCTCTGCGCGCCGATGGCGACGACTAACGAGGTCGTCGGGCTCATCCTCCTCGGCCCCGACGTATCAGGCGTCCCCTATTGCGCCGACGATATCGACCTCCTGAGGGCCCTTTCCACCCATGCCGCCTCGCAGATCAGGAACATAATGCTCCGGGACCGGCTCTCATCCGCCATGGAGGCCGAGGTGCGCCACAGGATGTCGTCGTTCATCCTCCATGACCTCAAGAACCTCGCCAACGCCCTCTCGCTCGTAAGCCATAACGCGCGGACGAACATCACGAGGCCCGAGTTCCAGAGGGA
>JACREV010000132.1 GCA_016218095.1 Deltaproteobacteria bacterium
GAATGTGGCGAATACCTGGGACTGGCCTTCGATGGTCGTCGAGCGGAGCTCATCAATCCCGTTTATGGTGTTGACGGCCTCCTCGACGCGCTTGGTTATCTGGTTCTCAATCTCTTCCGGGGAGGCGCCGTCGAGCCTCGTAGTGACGGTTACCGTGGGGAGGTCTACCTTGGGGAATATGTCTAATCCTAAGTCCCTGTATGAGGCGAGCCCCATGACCACGAGGCTCATTATTATCATCGTCGCGAAGACGGGCCTTCTTATGCAGATCTCGTATAGAGACATCTTAAGACCTTCTGTAATGGGTGTTTGTCTATTCGGAAATATTGACCTTCGCGCCTTCGAAGAGGTTAGCGAGGTTTGTGGAGGCGACCGTATCCCCCGGCTTCACGTCGCCGACTATCTCGATAAGGCTTGCGTCCCTTTCGCCGGTCTTTATCGTCTTTTCGTGCGCGACCCCGTCCTTGATGACGAAGACCTTGGTTATGCCTACGAACGAATAGACGGCGGACTCCGGCGCGAACGGGACCCCCGACTCCTTTTTCGTGAATATGCGGGCCTTGGCGAAGAAACCGGGCTTGAGCTCGCCCTTCACGTTCGGGACCTCGGCCTCTATCGCGAGCGTCCTCGTCTCTGCGTCGACGGCGGGGCTCACCCTTTTCAAGACGCCCTTGAACTCCCTGTCTTTAAAGGCCTCGACGGCTATCATGACGGCCTGCCCCGGCTTCATGTGCGGGACCGCCGTCTCGGCAACGGTCCCGCGGAACTTAAGGACGCCGGTAGAGACGACGGCAAAGGCCTTCTTGTTCGCTTCTATTGTCTCGCCCTTTGAGATGAACCTCTCTCTTACCTCCCCGTCTATCGGGGACTTGATGGTCGCGTCGTCGAGCCGCTCCCTGGCGAGGTTCATCTTCGCGTTCGACTGCTCGGCCCTCGCCTCGGCCTCGCTCAGTTGGGCCTTTGCGACGTCGAACTGGGTCTTAGCGGTGTCGAACTGGCTGTTCGATACCATCCCCTTCTTGTAGAGCTCGTCGTACCTCTTTAGCGTCGTCTCAGCGTCGGCAAGGCGCGCCCTCTCCTTGTCTAGCGCGTTTACGTTAGTCCGGTGCGCGGACTTCGCGTCATCAAGGGCGAGCCGCAGGTCCGTCGGGTCGATGATTGCGAGCGCCTGCCCGGCCTTGACCCTGTCGCCGAGATCAGCCGCGACCCTCTGCACCCTGCCGGTCACCTCCGCGCTTACGACCGCCTCTTCGAGGGCGAAGAGCGTCCCTACCGCCTCCACGGACCTCTCTATGGTCTTCGCTTCGACGAGCGCGGTCTTTACGGTCAATACCCGCGCCTCAGACGCCGCCTTCTGCGAGTCGTCGGTCTTCTGTTTTCCGCCTGAACACCCGGCCCCGATGATAAGCGGGAGCGCGAGCAGGGTGATTGCGAGTGTCCTCAGTCTCATCAAAAAGCTCCTTCTATTGTTATGCAAGCGTTCCCGTCTATTCGTTTTCCATTACAGCCCTTGAGGTCTCCTCATGGAGCGTGCCGGTCGTGTACTTGAGTTTGAGTATGGCCAATTCCGAATCGTACCTCGCGTTCGTAAGCGAGCTCTGGGCCGAGATGAGGTTCGCGTCCGCGTCTATAACATCCACGGTCGTCGCAAGGCCGTACTTGAACTGCTCGAAGACCATCGAGTAGTCCTCTTCGGCGAAGGAGAGCCGTTTTTCCAGTGACTTTATTACGGCCTTGAAGTACTCGAGGTTGTTATACGCGTCCCTCACCTCGAGCTCCACGTCGCGGCGAACCGAGAGCCTCTCCAGTTCGGCCTCCCGGAGCTTGCTCGAGGCCTCGTCGAGCTCGGCCTTCCGGAGGAACCCCTCGAAGAGCGGGAAAGTGAGCGTGACCGTAGCGGAGGTGCTGTCGGCCTGAAAGAACGTCGTCTCGGGGTCCTGTTCGCGGACCGCGTAGGAGCCTTCGAGCTTCAACGACGGGTAGAAGGAACCTCTGGCGTATTTGATCCCCTCGGAGGCCGATCTCTCCGAGAGTACCGCCTGCCTCAGGTCCCGCCTGCCTTCAACGGCCCTTGCCAGGTATTCTTCGAGCCTTGCGGAGCTGTAAGAGCGCTTTGCGGGCTCCACCACCTCGATATCGCCTTCAACTCCTATGAGCCTCTTGAGGTTGTCGTTCGCGTCCCTTAAGCCGTCCTCGGACTTTATCAGCTCTGCCTCTGCCTCTGCCGACTCTGCCTCGGCGCGCAGCACCGCCGACTTCGTCACCTCTCCTACAGTGAACCTGGCTGAAGCCACCTTTCTCCTCTCATCCGCCCTTTTAAGGGCGGCCTTCTTTATCTCCACGTCCCGCGAGGCCTTAAGGACCGAGTAGTACGCCTCAGCGGTTGAGAGGACCGTACCATCCTTGGCGAGCTCGAACCCCTCCCTTGAGGACTCATACCCGTACCTCGCCTGCCTTCTGTTCGCCCACTCCCTCCCGCCCGTATATAAGGGCTGGGAGACCTTGAGCTCTACCTTGGACGCCGTCTCGGGCTGGGTCACGAAACTCCCGGAGGACTTCTCCTCGGAGTACATCGTGTAGCTCCCCTCGGCCGTGACCGTAGGGAGTATCCTCGA
>JACREV010000135.1 GCA_016218095.1 Deltaproteobacteria bacterium
GAAGATAAAGATGGGCGTCAGCGGTTGTCCCAGGAACTGCGCCGAGGCCGGGATAAAGGACATCGGGATAGTGGGGGTCACCGGCGGGTGGGAGATCTATGCCGGAGGCTCGGGCGGCATAGAGGTGGCGCGGGCGCAAAAACTCGCGTCCGTCAAAACAAGGGATGAAGCCGTCGTTATAACGGACGCGCTCCTTCAGCACTACAGGGAAGAGGCGGAATACGGCGAGAGGCTCTTCAAGTGGATGGAGAGGGCGGGCCTGGACGCGGTGAAGAGGGCTGTTATCGACACTGAAAGACGGGAGGGGTTGGTGAAAAGGCTCGTTGACGCGCTCGCCTGCCTCCCTGACCATTGGAGCGGCGGCGAGATCGGCAGGTCTCCCGCGGCGTAGGGGATTTAAACCGAAAATCCGGCATAACGGTGTTTCCGTATAGCGCCCTATCCCCTTGGAGGCCTTTCCATAACCCGTTTGTCTGCATGACATCAGGTTCTCCGGGACCGGGTTCCCGATAAAAGGCTCGGGGTGACATATAACCATTTAAACCGTCATCCCCGCGCGTTTCAGGCGGGAATCCGGTCTCCGGGGGACGGTGCAAAGAACCGACCGGAGGCGCAGTTATGAAAAAGATGCCATCCTGCCGCCGCTGTCGGCCCCAACGGCCCATAAGGCGGTCTAAAGGTTCGTGACCTGTATGCCGCCGTGCGGCGCGGCCATGGTCCGTATTTCAGTCGCGCCGACACCGGCGATCATCTACGCTTCGGCCTCGGCCGCCTTTCGTCCGGTTATGTCGCGGTCGATGCCCCTGTACCCGGCGAACTCCCCCTTCTCGTCGAAGAAAGGCGTGCCGCTCGTCTCGAGTGTGACGGGGCGGCCGTCCTTGTGCAGATTCACATTCTCAAGCAGGCGGAAAGGACGTCTTAAGACGGCGATGCTGTTGAAGGCCGCGCTTATGCGGCTCGCCTCCTCCGGAGGCATGAGGTCGAAGGGCGTCTTGCCTATTATCTCCTCGGGCTCGTACCCGAGTATCTCCCTTATCTTCGGGCTCGCGTAGGTGTAGACGGCGTTCCTGTCGACCTCCCATACCCAGTCGCTCGTCGTCTCGACGAGGGCGCGGAAGCGGTCTTCGGATTTTCTTAACGCCAGTTCGGCCCTCTTCTCCTCAGTAACCTCTTTCAATGAAAATACGAGGAACGAGACCTCGCCGGAGGCGTCGAGTATCGGCACGAGCGACCAGTCCCAGTAGGTAACCCCCCATTCCGGGTGGTCGGGGTACTCGAAAGGCTTTGCGACGGCGACGTAAGGTTTCTTTTCCCTCACGACCGAGGCGAAGATCGCCTGGTTCTCCTCGTGCGGATAGAGCTCGAAGTGGTTCTTTCCCGTGAAGTCGGATAAGTCCCTGCCGGCCTTGTCCGCGTAGGACCTGCTTACCATGATGAAGTTGAAGTCCCTGTCGAGAAAGGCGAGCGGGGTAATCGTGTGGTCGAAGAAGGCCTTAAGGCGCCTGGATTCCTCCATGAGCCTTTCGTTCAGCCCGACGAGCTCTGAAGTGCGCGCATCGACCCTCATCTCGAGCTCGCGGTTCGCACGCAGTAACACCTCCTCGGCGAACTTCTGCTCGGACCTTTCGATGACCTCGAGGCGGCCCCGTCTCTTTATGAGCGCGAACGGGTGGGTCGAGACGACGTCGAGGACAGCTTGCGCCCCGCACCTCTCAAGGGAATAAGAGCAGAGGGCGATCATCCTGTACGAGCCGATAACGTTATCGACCTCCCGCTCGTACCGGATGAAGGCGTCCCAGTCCTCTTTATCAAGCCAGGAGGTATTGCCGCTCGCTCGGAGCCCCTGGAAGCCCTTTGCGAGCCCCTGGATGTACTTGGAGACCCAGCTTTCGAGTACAGTCTTCGAATCGAAGGGCTTTCCCCTCGTGTACCAGTCGGAATACGGGATGATCTCCATCTGTTTTTTTGAGAGGTAGTATTCGAAGTCGGGCATGGCCAGACGCATCGCCTTTCTCGCGTCTTCCACGCCGACCGGGTCGGCGGTGATCCATATGCAGAACTCGTTCGACTCGAGCCCGGCCTTGAAGAACGGGACGAGGATGCTCAAAAGACCGTCCCTGTCCTCGTAGAAGTGGCTGAAGTGGGTGCCCCAGGGCAGGTCTCCGATTATTTCCAACCCTGATTTTCTAAGGTCTGTCTGGTTTTCCTTGACGGGCCTTGGCCTGAAAGCCGATTTCCTTTCCATCTTGCCTGTGAAAGCTCCGTTCCTGTTTTTTGCCGGACTCGTAACGAGGGGGCCGCCTGCTCCCTACCCGATCCGCGAGTATGCCGTGCGCTTGAAAAACGCCCGCTTTAAGGCCCTCAAGTATATCCTAAAACCGGGATTCTGGCCAATGGAGCCCTTTTATCGTTGCAACAATAGAAAAGGCCTTTTTTCCCGGGTCGTCAGACAGGAGAACCTCGGAGATCATGGCGACCGCCGTTGCCCCTGCCCCGAGCACCTTCCCCATGTTTTCCTCTGTTATGCCCCCTATCGCTACGATCGGCAGGGGGGTCGTTCCGCGGGCCTCCTTAAGGGCGGATAGCCCTTTCGGGGACTGGGCGTCTTTTTTAGTCGAAGTGGCAAAGACAGGCCCGAAGGAGACGTAGTCCGCGCCGAGGGAGAGGGCCTCTTTCGCCTCATCCGCGTTATGGGTCGAAAGGCCTATGATTGCGTCCGGGCCGAGCGCCTTCCTCGCCTCAAGCGGCGGGATGTCGTCCTGCCCGAGGTGGACCCCATCGGCGCCGGATAATAGCGCGATATCCACCCTGTCGTTCACGATGAATACGGCCCCGTAAGAGGAGGCGAGCCCCTTTATTTCACGGGCGGCCTTGAGCGTTTCCCTGCCGCCGAGCCCCTTTGCCCTGAGCTGTATGACGGAGGCCCCGCCTTTAAGGAGCGAAGAGGCCGTGCCGACGAGATCATCCGGTTTAAGAAACGCGGTGTCGACTATGGGGTAGAACCCGCTGATAAGCGAGACCTTTTGCTTCATTCCCGGAACTTCCCGGGCTGGATGTTCAACTCCTTTATCTTCTTCCGGAGCGTGTTCCGGTTTATGCCCAATACCTCGGCGGCCTGCACCTGGTTCCCTTTTGTCTTTTCGAGGACGAGCCTTATAAGCGGCCTTTCCATGAAGGGCATTATGAAGTCGTAGAGGTCCTGCTTGCCCTTGTGGTCGGTCTTTTCGATAAAGGGCTTGAGGCGGGCGGCGATGATATCCTCAAGCGACTCCTTCTTGTGCCTTGAGAGCGGGAGAGAGAGGTCTTCGGGCGAGAGGTTAAGGGACGGGGAGAGGAGGACCGCGCGCCGGAGGATGTTCTCAAGCTCCCGGACGTTCCCCGGCCACCTGTAGGCCTCTATCGCCTCGAGGGCCTTGGGCGAGAGCGTCTTCCTCTGAGCGCCGAATTCCTTCGCGAATCTTTCGAGGAAGTAATCGGCGAGGAGCGCCGCGTCGCCCTTCCTGTCGCGGAGCGGGGGGAGCGTGACCGTCACTCCGTTCAATCTGAAGAGGAGGTCCTCCCTGAATTTTTTTTCGGTGACGGCCTTGTCCAGGTCCTGGTTCGTAGCCGCGATTATCCTGACGTCGACCCTGACGGGTTCCTTTCCGCCGACCCTGTAGAACTCCTTTTCCTGTATGACGCGAAGCAAGCGCGCCTGCAGGTCGAGCGCCATGTCCCCGACCTCGTCCAGGAAGAGAGTGCCCCCGTCGGCGAGCTCGAACCTGCCCTTCTTCGCCTCCACGGCCCCGGTGAACGCGCCCTTCTCGAACCCGAAGAGCTCGCTCTCCATCAGGTCTTTGGGGACAGCGGCGGAGTTTATGGCGACGAACGGACGCTCGGCTCGAAGGCTGTTCGTGTGTATGAGCCGGGCGAGCAGTTCCTTGCCCGTGCCGCTCTCCCCGAGTATCAGGACCGTGACGTCTTTTTCAGCGACCTTGCCGACGGTCTTGAAGACCGTTTGCACGGCCTTTGACTTCCCTATGAAGACCGTCTCGGTCGAGAGCTTTTCCTTGAGCATCTCGGTAAGGGTAGAGACCTTTTCCTTTAATTTAAGGTTCTCTATCGCCCGCTCGACTATTATCTCGAGCTCGCTCAGGTCAAAGGGCTTCGTCACGTAGTCGAAGGCGCCGAGCTTCATCGCCTCAAGCGCGTTCTTCGTCGTCGATTCCGCGGTCATTATTATGATGGAGGCGTCCGACCTCTCTTCCCGCGCGCGCTTCAATATGTCGAGCCCTCCGCCGCCCGGCATGTTGATGTCGATGACGGCGAGCGAGGGGGCCTCTTCCATGAGGAGTGAGGCGGCGGTCTTCCCATCCTCCGCCTTTACGACCTTTATCCCCTTCTCCTCGAAGAACTTGTCGAGTACCCAGAGGACGGATTCGTCGTCGTCGGCTATGAGCGCCTTTATATCGTGCATATTTGTCCTATCTCTCGGCTATGGGGAGGAGCACCGTCACCGTCGTCCCCTCGCCGGGCGCCGAGTCGATCTTGAGGAGCCCGTTATGCTCCTTTATTATCTTGAGCGTAATAGCCATGCCGAGCCCGCTGCCCTTAGGCTTGGTAGTGAAGAACGGAGTGAATATCTTCTCCAGGTCCTCTTCCCTTATGCCGCATCCGTTGTCCTGTACCTCGACCGAGACCATCTTGCCCGTAGCCGAGCCCTCTTCTACAAGGTGGAACTCGGTTATGATCCTTGTCGTCAGCCTTATCTCTCCGTTTTTATCGAGCGCCTCCTTGGCGTTCTTGACGAGGTTCAGGAAGACCTGCGTAAGCTGGCCCTCGTCCCCGTCCACGTCCGGGATGGAGGGGTCGTAGGCCCTTACGAAGGCATCGGGCGGCAACCCGTCTTTGAGGAGCAACACGACAGAGTCGAGGACCTTGTGTATGTTGAGCGGCTTCTTGTCAAGCCGCGCGGGACGGGCGAAGTCGAGCATGTCGTTAAGTATCAGGTTCAGCCTGTCCGCCTCCTTCATGATGACGTTCATGTAGTCGGAGAGCGACTCGTCCTTGACCTTCTTCGCGAGGAGCTGGGCCGCGCCCCTTATGCCGCTAAGGGGGTTCTTTATCTCGTGGGCGAGGTTCGCGGCGAATGTCCCTATGTAGGCGAGCCGTTCTTTTCTGAGCGACCCGGCCTCGAGCGACTTTATCCCCGAGAGGTCCTTTATGAGGGCGGATGCGCCGGCAACGTTGCCGTCGGGGTCGAACACCTGGCTCGTCGTTATGCCGACTGGTAGCGTTCCGCCGAGCCTCCTGTGGAGCTTCTCCTCGTACTCGGCGAAGAGACGCCCCTCCTTGAGGGTCTTTGTGAGCATCTCGACAAGGCGCTCGTCGCGCCTGAAGGCGTCCTTCAATGCCTTGCCTATGACGAGCGACCTCGATACCCCGGCCATCTTTTCAGCCGACTGGTTGAATACCGTGACCCTGCCGTCGATGTCGACGGCTATGAGCCCCTCGGAGAGGTTCTCGAGTATGTCCTCGTATGACGCCATCCGGAACCTGCCAATCTGCCTAAATAATAGGCATAATAGCAGTCCGGGACTGTAAAGGCAAGTGAATACTCCGGGTGCCAATGATGGAAGCCTATCGAATTCAAAGGCTTATAAGCCCTTGACCGGCCACGCCTATCCGTTATAATGGCTCTCATGAAAAGGGAGATGTCGGCAGGGATAGTCATAAGGGGAGGGAGGCTACTCCTCGTCCATAACTCTAAGCACGGGCTACGCATAGAGCCGCCCGGGGGAAAGAAAGAGCCCGGAGAGACCTGGGAGAGGTCCGTGGAGAGAGAGTTCGAGGAAGAGCTCGGGGTGAAGGTGAGGGTCGTAAGGCCCCTCGGCGTATACGATACGCACTCGCCCGAGGGGGAGTTCGCCGTACACCTCTATATCTCCGAGATAATCGAAGGCGAGCCGAAGGTCATGGAGCCCGAGAAGATACCCGGCTTCGGATGGTATTCGATTGAGGAGATCGAAGCGATGAAGGCGAGGGGAGACCTCGTCCCGAACATGGTGGAGGCGCTCGAAGACATAAGGCCGCTCATGGAATGATACTTTTTTCCTTTTAATTCCTCCTTAATCCCTCCTTTTATATCATGGCGCCGTAAGAAAGGAGGGATGCCGTCATGAAGAAACTTGCAGGGTTAGCCCCCATAGACATACTCGCCGCCGCGATAGTGGCGGTCACGATCACCGCCGCGTTCCTCTGAGCAGACATTGCGGCAGGCGAGACTAACGAGTCCGCCTGCCGCAAATGTTATCTCCAAATGCGGGTTCAGGTTTGCAACCTGAACCCATTAATCGTAACTCTAATTTACGCTTGTACGGCTTATTCGAATCCTATGCCCAAAGCCATTTTGCGCGCTCCGCGCGCTTTTGGCGCATGGGCTTTGAGCGCTTCCTTCCTCCCCGTCCCGCTCGCGCGCCCCTTAGTAAGCTGTCGCGCCTTTTTACTTCCTCGGACGCTCGCGCTTCGCGATTTAGCTGCCTCCCTTAAGGTCGCTCACCCCATGCCTGGGTATTTTGAAAAACAAAACCCGCAAGAAGTTCCCCCTCTCCCCTTGTGGGAGAGGGCCGGGGTGAGGGGGCCCTCGCCGGGCAGGCAAATTTGTAACGGACGGCAGGAGAATCGATTACCTTGGAGACTCCGTACCGACTTTGGCCCTGCGCCGAGCAGTCACCCTCCCCTCAATCCCCTCCCATCAAGGGAGGGGAAGTTAAGGAGTTTTTGTTCTGTTTTACCAACACACAGGCGCAGGGCGGAGAACGCCTAAGGGAGGCAGAGGCGAGCGCGCCGGGGCGATTAGACGCGTAGCGCCGCCGGTGCGCGCGAGCGGGCGGGGGAGGAGGGAAGCGTTAGGAGCCCCTGCGCAAAGTGCGCGGGAAGCGCGCAAAATGGCCTTTGTAAAAAACTCAAAACGAAAATAGCTCTTTTATATTTTTTAATTCCGACGGTACTCACTGGCTCCGCTCCCTAACTAAGAGGATTGGATACTCCCATTCACTGCGGGCAGGCGTAGGGGCCGGACTGGAAGTCGAGCGCGCCTCTTACCGCCTTTGCGAGGTCGAGGGCCGGGCCCGTGCCCTGAAAACGGACGAAGACGAGGCGCGGGACTTCGGTCGTGAGGCTGTTGTGGATGGCGGTTACATCGAGGCCGCCTTCGAGCAGGGCCTTGAGTATGTTGGATAGGCCGTCCTCGCAGGTGACGAACTCCCCTGTGACGAATGCGAGGTGGTCGCTTCCCGCGAACGAGGCATGGTTAGAGACACCCATCTCCCCCTCGATGGTCTCTCCCTTGAAAGAGGCCTTTCTGCCTGCCGAGAAGATATAGACGCCGTTCTCCATCCTCCCATCGTGACCGAGCGCGCCTGAGATAATCGACGGGCTCAGGGTCCCTTTGGAGGGGTCTATCGGGGCGGTATCGACCTTAAGGCCCCTCGTATCTTCTATTTCCTCGAAGACCCTGTTGAGCGAGCGCGAGAGTTTGTCCTCGGCGCCCTTGGCGGCTATGCGCATGAAGAGGATGCGCGGGTTGTCGTCCGGGTAGCGGCGGTTGAGGGAAGTTACCTCGATGCCGCTACGAAGAGCGGCCGCCATAACCCTTCCCGCCTGTCCTTCGAGGAGCATGAGCTCTCCGGTGAGTATCGCCTCTTTACCCGACTTCTTGAACGCCGCCCAGGACTTTAATCCCAGCTCCGGGGTGAGCACGGTCTCGCCCGACGTGACGCGTATGTCCGTGTGCGGTATCACGACCTTGAAGACATCCTCGCTGTTTTTGTAGACGCCTTTGAATCTGAGGCCGTCGAAGGGCGAGAGGTCGAGCCTTATCTCGGCGTGCGCCTCCGGGCCTGAGAGCAGTAGTGAGGACGCGAGCATCAGGGGGAGATAAAGGCGCGCGAGGGTGCGGCGCATAGGGCCTCCGGAGATTTCATGTATGTGAGGATTATAGCAGAGGCTTCCGGGTGTGGAAGGCCGCGGACAAAAAAAGCCCCCTTCAGAGGAGGGGGCTTTAAGGGTTTGAGGCAGGCCGACTGAAATATATTCAGGGCCGTCGTTGCGAGCGCGTGGAAAACTCACCTTTTAAAAAACAAGCAAGCAGGTTGGGCTGAGGAACGAAGCCCAACAATCCATGAGCGTCGAATAAGCGTATTTTGTTGGGCTTCACTTTGTTCAGCCCAACCTACATAATGCGCTCCCCGCAAGACAGAACTACTGCTTCTGCTCCTCCTCCATCCTGTCGTAACCGTAGAAGAGAAAGTAGACGACGACCCCGGCGAGCGTTATGAGCATGTATATGCCGTTATGGAAGAGGTACCAGGCTATGCCCCCGGCTATCCCGACGACGAACCCGACCCAGTTGAGCTTTTTTACGACCTTAGGGTCCATCTTCTTGACGGCCTTGTCGGCCCTCTTGTATATGAACATGAGGGCGATGAAAACGGCTATGATTATTAAGAAGCTTGTGATCGACATCTATCCCTTTCTGAAGAGCGCCTTTATTGAGCGGCTGTACGGGGCTTTTGCCACGCCCGCCTCGGTGATTATGCCCGTGACGAGCTTGTTCGGTGTTACATCGAAGGCCGGGTTCCTGACGCTCACGCCCTCGGGGGCGACCCGTTTTCCGGCTAAATGAGTGACCTCTTTTTCGTTCCGCTCCTCTATCGGTATCTGGTCGCCGTGCTTTACCTTCAAATCTATGGTCGAGAGCGGGGCCGCGACATAGAACGGTATCCCGTGGGCCTTCGCGAGTAACGCGACCGAGTAAGTCCCTATCTTGTTGGCGACGTCCCCGTTCGAGGCTATCCTGTCGGCACCGACGACTACGGCGTCGATCAGCCCCTTTTTCATGATATACCCGGCCATGTTGTCGGTTATGAGCGTCACGTCGATCTTGTCTTTTTTAAGCTCCCACGCGGTGAGCCTCGCGCCCTGTAGAAAGGGCCTCGTCTCGTCCGCGAAGACCCTTACCTTTTTCCCGGCCTCTATCGCGCCCCTTATGACCCCGAGCGCCGTGCCGTAACCGGCTGTGGCGAGCGCGCCGGCGTTGCAGTGCGTGAGGATAGTCGAGTTGTTCTTTATGAGCCTGCCGCCGTGAGCGCCTATCGAGCGGTTTATCTCTATATCCTCCCTGTGTATCTCCTTCGCCTCGGCTACCAACCTTGCCTTTAGCTTCTCTATCGGGAGCGACTTGTTCTCTTCGGCTACCCTTCTCATCCTCTCGATGCCCCAGAAGAGGTTTACTGCCGTGGGCCGGGTGGAAGCGAGGAGGTCCGCTACCTTGTTGAACTCCTTTTTGAACGAGGCGTAGTCCTTTGCCTTTATCTTGAGCGCGCCCAACGCCACGCCCATCGCCGCGGCGACCCCTATCGCCGGCGCGCCCCTTACGACCATATCTTTTATCGCGCCCGCGACGGTCTTATAGTCCCTGTAGGTCCTGTAGACCTCTTTGCCGGGGAGTATCCGCTGGTCTATCATTACAACGCTTGAGTTCTTCCACTCTACTGTCCTGAACATCCGTCCTCCAGACAATGATATGTTATATGTAAAACGGTCTTGATAGTATGACTTAAATCAGTACCCCGGGGTCTCTCGGGTGAAGACCGACGGGTCGAAGAATTGCACCTTTACGACGTCCCCGGCCTTGAACCCCTCGGAGTCCTTTGGGACCACGACGAACGAGTTGGCCCTTACCATCGTGGAGATCACGCCCGAGCCCTGGCCTTCGAGCGGGGTCGCGGTAACGCCGGAGGCGTCGATCGTGAGTTCTGCCCTTATGAAGTTCATCCTGCCGGGCTTTATCTTTATGTCCTTCGTAAGCGTGGCTGAAAGGAGCGCGCTGAATATCCGGCCTCTGCCGGACATCTTGAGGAGCGCGGGGCGGACGAACTGCTCGAAGGCGACCATCGAGGAGATGGGGTTTCCCGGAAGCCCGAAGGCGGGCTTGCCCCCGATGACGCCGAAGGCGAGGGGTTTCCCCGGCTTCATCGCGACCTTCCAGAATATCATCTCTGAGCCGAGCTCCTTCAAGACGTCCTTTACGAAGTCGTAGTCGCCGACCGAGACGCCGCCTGAAGAGATGATGCAATCGGAGTTCATGGCAATGGAGAGTTTTTCGCGGAGGCTCTCCTTGTTGTCTCGCGCTATCCCGAGGTTTATGGGGACTGCGCCGGTCTCCGAGACGAGCGCGGCGAGCGCGTATCCGTTGCTGTTCGATATCTTCCCGAGTGGAGGGACTTCGTTTATATCCACGAGCTCGTCTCCTGTAGAGAGCACGGCGACGCGCGGCCTCTTGTGTACGAGTACGAAAGGAGAGCCGACTGTAGCGAGCATCGAGACCTCGGCAGGGCGGACGACCGAGCCCGCTGGTATGACTATGTCACCGTTTTTGAAGTCCTCCCCTGCTCGGCGGACGTTCTCGCCCTTTTTCGCGCGCTCCTTTATGAGGACGAACCCTTCGCCCCCGCGCTCGGTCTTTTCCACCATCACGACCGCATCCGCGCCAATGGGCACAGGAGCGCCCGTCATGATGCGGACGGCCTCGCCGTCTCCGACCGGACCCTTCGGGACCTGGCCCGCCGGGAGGTCGTAGACGACCCTGAGCTTGACCGGTGAATCCTTGGAGGCCTTCTCGATATCGGCGGATTTCAGCGCGTAGCCGTCCATCGCCGAGTTGTCCCATGGCGGGTTGGGGCGCGTCGCTCGGATGTCTTCACCAAGTACGCGGCCTAGCGCCGAGAGGGCGTCGACCGACTCAAGCCCTAATGGTTTTATTTCTTTCAGGATTATTTCGACGGCTGATTCGACGGTGATCATTATGGCACCTTTAGCGGGATTTTCAGCTAAAAGATATCATTATAAGGGTTTCAAGTAAATCCCTTTTACGACAGTCTTTTTGTTGGGCTTCGCTATGCTCAACCTACACCCCTGAACCGAAATATTCATAGGCGTGACTAACGAGCCCCGCCCAAGCGCGGTTGTTCAAGCCGCGCTTATAGTTGAGTGTTAGTCCAGGCAATAAAAAAAGCGGGGGGCTTTCGCTCCCCGCTTTCAATCGACCTGTTTTATTTAGGCTACCTCTAAAAATTAGGAATTTTTTCTGAGGTCAAGGAAGGGCGGAAATAAAAAGCGGAGCATATATGGTAATATGTGAGCATTTTTATTTCCGACCTGACGCAGAGATCAGGAAAAAGAACAATTTTTAGAGGTAGCCTATCTCAGCTCTGGAAGTCCTCATGCATGTAGACGAGCGCCACGTCCTTTTTCTTGCCTTTGGACCTCGCGACGCCGTCGGCCCTCACAGGCACGGCTATGACGGTACCGGGCTTAAGGTACTTTGCGCTCTTCATGTTGTTGATGTAGAGGATCGGGCCGACCGATGTCCCGTACCTCTTTGCTATCTTCGATATCGTCTCTCCGCGCCTTACCTTGTGCATCTGGAAGGCTATACGCTTCGACGGCGGGAGCTTCTCCATGTTTTCTACGAGCATCTGCGCGGTCCCGGCAGGGACCTTTATCTCGTAGTTGGGGTAGTTCGGCGGCGTGAACCAGCGCAGCAGTTCCGGGTTCAGCCTCTGTATCTCGTCGACGGTCGTCCCGGCGGCGTCGGCTATGACGCGCAAGTCGGTCGCATGCGAGATGCGGACCTTCTCGTAGGGGACCGCGTCGTTGTAAGCGACCGGCTCGAACCCGTAGCTGACCGGGTCCTTTGCTATGAGGAGGGCGGCGAGGTACTTGGGGACGTAATCCTTGGTCTCACGCCTGAAGGGCCTCTTGTGGCTCGCGAGCTCCCAGAAGTCTTCTGTATTGTGCTTCCTTACGGCGCGGGCGACCTTTCCCTCGCCGGCGTTGTATCCGGCGGCGGCCAGGTACCACGAGCCGAACTGGTCGTAGAGGTTCCTGAAGTATTTGGCCGCGGCGTAGGTGGCCTTCTCCGGGTCCATGCGCTCGTCTATCCACCAGTCTACCCTGAGGCCGTACCGGAGGGCCGTCCCCCTTATGAACTGCCACATGCCTACGGCGTTGGCCCTCGAGCGCGCCCTCGGATTTAAACCGCTCTCTATGAAGGCGATGTAGGAGAGCTCCTCGGGAAGCCCCTCCTCGCGGAGGATCGACTGGAGCATGACCATGTAGTCCTGAGACCTGCCCCACCACCGCTCGAAGTACTTCCTGCCTCTGGTCTGAAAATAGTTTACGAAGGACTCTACGCTCTTGTTGACTACGATCGGGACGTCCGGCATGCCGTCTTCTTCGGAGAGCGCGACGACCGGCTCGATCTCGTCGAGCGATGGCTCGGCAGACGGCGCGAGGTTCACGCACGCGAGCAGTTCGTCCTCTCCGAGGAACCCGCTCTCCTCAATGGAGGAGGCCTCGAGCTCGCAGGCCTCGTAAGATTCCGCCTCCACGAGCAGCTCGGAGTACTCCGTCTCCACGTCCTTGACGCAGTCTTCCTTCTCAAGCCCCTCGAATTCCGATGCGGCCCCATTGGACCCGGCGCATCCGGCTTCAGCCCGTATGCTCACGGCCGGCAACGTCCCCTGCAGGGCCTCAGGCGCGCCAACGGCCCCGGCGGCCACAGGAAGCGCGCCCAGGAGGGGCAGGCAGAAAAATAGCGTTGTAAGCGTCCTCTTCATGCGGTCCTCTCGTCTGGTTGTGGAGCTTTGCGTCAGTTGTTGTGTCTGAGGCGCGGTATCGCGCCGGAAAGCTCAAGCTGACGGAACTTCTCCTTGAGGTCTTCTGCGGTCTTCTTGGCCGCGAGCTCGAAATTCCTGCCCGCGTTGGTGATGGTCCGCGTGTACTCGACGAAGGACTGGTTGTCCTTTATCCACTTCTTCGTCAGGTTGTGGCCGTAGGTCTTGATGCCGACGTTGAAGAGGTCGAAACGGAGCGCCCTCTTGGCTATCTGCGGTATGGAGTAGAACTCCTTGGTGGCCCTCATCGTCTCGGTCTGGAGCTGGTAGTAGTTCATGAGCTTCGGCTCGAAGACGACGTGGTGGGCGTCGTATATCGACCAGTCCTTGTTGATGATCCTCCCCTCGGAGTCGAGGTCGCGGTAGCACTTCGTGCCGGGCAGAGGCGTGAGGATGAGGAACTGGACGGAATCCAGGTCGTTCTTCTTTGCGAACGTTACGGTTTCCTGTATGGTGTCCGTGGTGTCGAGGTCGGAGCCGAAGACGAACATCCCATGTATCCGGATGCCTTTCTTGTGGAGCGCCTTTATGCAGGTGGTTATGTCCTCGACCGACTGCTTCTTGTTGTAGGCCTCGAGCGTCTTGGGGTTGACGGACTCGAGCCCTATGTAGACGGTGTGGCAACCGGACTTCTTCATGAGGTCGAGGAGCTCAGGGTCCTTCGCGACGTCGACCCTCACCTGCGCGGTCCAGTTGGGGGTGAGCCCCTTCTCTATCATGGCGTTGAGGAGCTCCTTCGTGCGCTTCTTGTGGGCGCAGAAGTTGTCGTCGTAGAAGAATACCCAGTTCTTTCCGGCCTTCCGGATGTTCTCAAGCTCTTCCATGACGCGCTCCTTGGAGCGGAACCTGTACTTCTGGCCGAACATGCCCGTGACCGAGCAGAAAGAGCAGTCGTAGGGGCACCCCCTCGAGGTCATGACCGGGGTTATGGAGAACCTTTTTATGCCGATCGTCTCCATCCCGGCTATGAGCGTAAAGTCCGGGCAGGGCAGAGAGTCCATGTCCTTCATAAAAGGGTTTACCTTGTTATGGTGGACCTTGCCGTCGAGCCTGTAGGAGAGGCCCGGGATTTTCTCGAACCCGGAGCCCTTCTCGAGCGCCTTTACGAAGTCGACGATGTGGTCGTCGGCCTCGCCGCGCATGACGAAATCGCAGTACTCGAGAGCCTCGTCAGGCATGTATGTCACGTGCGGTCCGCCCATGAATACCGGTATCCCTATCTTCCTTAAGAGCGTCGCTATCTCGTAAGAGCGCCGGGATGTAGATGTTATGGTGGAGAGTCCCACCGCGTCCGCGCTTAATATGTCTTCGAGGTCGAGCTCTCCGACTGATTCGACATAGCTTTTTACGTCGTATCCGTTCTTCTTCAGTATGGTCGAGAGGAGCACTGTCCCGAGCCTGGGAAGCGGCATCCTCGTGAAAACATGTAAGTCCGGCGGGTTGGGCTCGATGAAGACGATCTTTCGCATTGTGGCCATCCTCTTTTACTTGAGATGCCCGACATCTTACCCGCTTGGAACAGGTATGTCAAGGAAAAAGCCTTTTGCCCGACGCCTCCATTTTAGCGATTTTCCGGCCTTTTTCAGGGGTTTTTGGCCCCTTTTGAGCCCTGTAACTGAGGGCCATTATAGCCGTACAAAGGAGGTTTGTATGTGAGCAAAGGCACCCTTGAGAGGCTCCCGCGCGCGTCGGGGTTTGCTGTAAAAGGATGCCCCGGAAAGACGGCCTGTAACTATATCGGAAGGGAGAGGGCTTCCTTTAGGTATCTGGCGATGAGGCTCGACCTGGAGGCCGCGACCTCCTCGGGTTTTCCGGAAGCGACTATCTTGCCGCCTGCGTCGCCTCCGCCTGGACCGAGGTCTATTATATGGTCGGCGGTCTTGATGCACTCGAGGTTGTGCTCGATGATGAGGACCGTGTTCCCGGCGTCTACGAGCCTGCCGAGTACGGAGAGGAGCTTCCGGGTGTCGTCCATGTGTAGGCCGGTCGTAGGCTCGTCCAGGATATATAGTATATCCCCGCTTGTCTCTTCGACAAGCTCCCTGGCGATTTTGAGGCGCTGGGCCTCGCCTCCGGAGAGGGTCGTCGCGGACTGGCCGAGTTTCAGGTACCCGAGCCCGACGTCCCTGAGTATGGAGAACCTCCTCTGGAGGTCTGTTTCGTAAGGAAAGAGGCGCAAGGCCTCCTCAAAGGTCATCTCAAGGCAGTCGAAGATGGATTTGCCCCGGTATCTCACCTCAAGTACCGTATTTTTATATCTTTTCCCCCCGCATACGGCGCACTTCACGTAGACGTCGGGGAGGAAGTACATCTCGAGCTTCTCGACCCCCTCGCCCCTGCAGGCCTCGCACCTGCCGCCCGTCACATTGAACGAGAAGTGGCCGGGGGATAACCCCATTGACTTTGCCGCCGGGAGCGACGCATAGAGCTTCCGGATGGCGTCGAAGCCGCCGATGTAGGTAAGCGGGTTCGACCTCGGGGTCCTGCCGATGGGGGACTGGTCTATGAGCCGGAGTCCTGAGATATACCCGAGCCCCTCCAGAGACCTGTACGGGAGGGGTTTATCGACCCTGGATTCTCCAAAGTGCGGGGCAGAGGCGTTATAGAAGGTGTCCACTACGAGCGAGGACTTGCCTGAGCCCGAGACCCCGGTCACGCAAGTCATTGTCTTTAAAGGGATTTTGAGGTCTATCGACTTGAGGTTGTTGCCCGAGGCGCCCTTTAGCGTTATGAACCTACCGGAGCCGTTCCTCCTCCACCTGGGCACATGTATGACCTCCCTGCCTGTCAGGTAGTTCGAGGTGAGGGTCCGGGCTGTTTTAAGGAACTCGTCCTTTGGCCCGGAAAAGACGAGGCGCCCGCCGCGCTCCCCTGCGCCGGGGCCGAGCTCGACTATGTTGTCGGATGCGAGTATCATCGCGGGGTCGTGCTCGACGAGGACGACGGTGTTGCCGAGGGAGGCGAGCCTTCTGACCTGCGCGATCAGCGTATCTATGTCGATAGGGTGGAGGCCGATCGACGGCTCGTCGAGTATATAGAGGACGCCGGTAAGCGCAGAGGCGAGCTGGGTGGCGATGGATACCCGCTGGGCCTCGCCTCCGGAGAGGGTCTTTGTCAGCCTGTCGAGTGTAATGTATCCGAGACCCGTCTCGGAGAGGAAGCCGAGCTTGAGGGTTATCTGCTTTAATACCTCTTTCGATACCTCCTTCTCGAACCGGGTAAGTCTCAGGGACTTGAAAAAGGCCCTGGCGTCCCTTATAGACATCCTGCTTACATCCGCTATCGTCCTGTCGTCGACCCGGACCGAGAGCGCGGCCTTTTTCAACCTCGCGCCCCGGCACGAGGTACATGTCACCTGCCCCTTGTACCTTGAGGTGAAGACCTTTATATGGAGCTTGTACTTTTTCGTATCGAGGTATTCGAAGAACGCATCTATCCCGTCGAAGTCCTTTGTCCCATCGAAAACGAGTTTGCGTTCACGGGAGGATAACCTATCGAAGGGTTTTTCGAGGCCTATCTCGTATCTGGGCGCGTATTTTTCGAGCTCCTCGTACCACCACTTGTACGCGGGCTTGGTCCAGGGCTCTATCGCCCCGTCTTTTAGAGAGATCGTCCTGTCCGGGATTATCTTGTCCTCGTCGTAGTGGAGGAGGTTGCCGAAGCCCTTGCACTCCGTGCATGCGCCGACCGGGTGGTTGAAGGAGAGTGCGAGCGGTGACGGTCTCTCGGCCTTTGTCCCGCACGCGGCGCAGGCGGGATAGGTCGAGAACCTCTCTACTCCGCCGTCGGCCTCCTCGGCCCACGCCTCTCCATCGCCCTCGCGGAACGAGGTCTCGAAGGCCTCGGCGATCCTCTGCCTCTCCGTCTCCTTTACAACGACCCTGTCGGCTATGACGTCGACGCTCTCGGCGAGTGTTGCGGGCCTTTCGTATTCGATATTAAAAATTCTTCCTTCGGCGCGGATGCGGATAAAGCCTTTCCTCAAGAGGTCTCCGGCGAGTTCGTCCGTTGACTTGGATTTTGCGGCTACGGTGAAGCCGATGGTCAGGCGCGCGCCGGGCCTTTCAGTAAAGAGCCGCTCCGCGATCTTCGTGGGGTTCTCCTCCCTTACAGGCGAGCCGCACCCCTGGCAATAGAGGCGACCCACGCGGGAGAAGAATATCCGGAGGTAGTCGTTAAGCTCTGTCGTTGTGCCGACCGTCGAGCGGGACCCCCTTACAGGGTTCTTCTGCTCGACTGCGATCGCCGGGCGGATGTTCCGGATTACGTCGAGGTCGGGCCTGTCCATGCGCTCTAAAAACATGCGCGTGTAGGTAGAGAGCGACTCGATGAACCGCCACCTCCCCTCGGCGAAGAGCGTATCGAAGGCGAGCGAGGACTTGCCGGAACCCGAGGGGCCGACTATGGCGGTTATCCTGTTGTGAGGGATCCTTAAGTTCAGGTTCTTGAGGTTGTTCTGCCTTAAGCCCTCTATGACGAGCTCGTCCTTATCGAGCACGGGCGCGGGGAGCATCTCCTCTGCCAGCGCCCTTTTCTTTGCCATTGGTAAGTACCTCGGTTGAATCTGGTAGAATAACTTATGAGTATAACTTAAAGAGGGGAGGAATTCCAGAAGGAAGGAGAGGGGCGTTGTTAAGACGGACTTGCCGACTCGCGCGTAAAAAAGTTGCCTGCCAACAGAACCTGGCAGGGCGTTCCGGTTGCGAACAATAAAACAGTCTGTAAATCATTTGACTTTTGTAATATGTGTTACTATAATAATACATATTACAAAATGAGATTTTAAGGGTCTTTTTATGCCA
>JACREV010000131.1 GCA_016218095.1 Deltaproteobacteria bacterium
CCAAAATACCCCCGTACTTCAGCTTCGTTGTCTCTTCCCCGGTCCCGGTCCCGCTCCTCGCCTTGATACTCATAACTACGGGCGTCGTCATGGGGGTCGCCGGGTGCCTCATCTCCATGGGGAGGTTCCTGAAGGTATGAGGACAATCTGCCTTCTCGTCCTTTTGATAGCCTTTGCGTCCCAGGCGTCCGCCGCCTCGAAGCAGGAGATAATCAAGAAGGAGAAGAGGCTCGAGGACGTCAGGAAGCAGATACGCGAGGAGAGGAAAGAGGTAAGGGCGATCTCCGAGAAGGAGACGAACGTACTGGGGGAGCTCGAGGCGATAAACAAGAGCCTGAACGAAAAACGCGGGGAGCTCAGAAAGATAGAGGGGTCCATGGCCGCGATACAGGCTCGTATCGGGACCGCGAACCGGAACATCTCGAGGCTCGAAGGGGAGCTCAAGGCCCTCTCGGTCAGGCTGAAGGCGCGCCTCAAGGCGATGTACAAGATGCGGCGGGGGGAATCGATGCAGGTCCTCTTCGCGTCTGAATCCTCAAGGGACCTCGGCAGGCGGCATAAGTATTTGACGCTTATCATGGACAACGACACCAAGCTCATCTCAGGCTATGAAAAAAAGCTCTCCGAGCTCTCTTCAGAGCGCGCCTCTCTCGCCTCCCTTCAGACAGAGCTCTCGGCCTCTAAAAAAGATATCGGGGTGAAGAGCTCCGAAGCCGAGGCGCTCAAAAAGAACAGGCTCTCCTTCTTGAAGGACATAAAGAGCGAGAAGGACAAGAAGGAGAAGATGATACAGGAGCTCGAGGAGGCGGCAAACGAAATGGCCGCGCTCATAGAAAAACTCCGTCTCTCCGAGGAAAAGGAAAAGAGGGCAGAGCCCGAAGTCGGCTCAACCGGTTTTGCCGCCATGAAAGGGAGGCTCCGGATGCCTGTAAAAGGCACCGTCGTCTCGCTCTACGGCAAGGTCAAACACCCGAAGTACCAGACCGTGACCTTCAATAACGGCATAATGATAGAGGCCCCTGTAGGCTCTCCTGTGGAAAGCGTGGGGTCAGGCAAGGTCATCTACGAGGGGTGGCTCAAGGGCTACGGAGAGGTATTGATATTGGACCACGGTGGAGGATTCTATACGCTTTACGCGCACTTGTCCAAAGTCCTTAAGGGGAAGGGTGAATCTGTTAGCGCCGGGGACGAGATAGCCCTCGTCGGGGATACCGGCCCCACGGCCTCCGGCGGCCTGTATTTCGAGATAAGGCAGAAGGGGGTGCCCAGGGACCCGATGGCCTGGCTGGTTGATTAGAGGGGCGAAGGCGTAAAGAAGCGCATTTTTCGGTTTTTTTTAAGCCCTGCATGTGGTTTAATATATGGAGTTTTTTCAAGTTAAAGGTTTTTTTCACCGTAAGGAGGGTTTTTTAATGATCAAGATTACGAGGCCGAAGCTTATGACCGCCGTATTGGCGGTAGTCGTCTTCTTCTCGTTCGCGTCATGGGGCATGAGCCAGAAGGTGGTAGCTGTCCCGAACAACACGTACGAGGGCCTGAGGATATTTACCGACGTCCTCGGGATAGTCCAGGAGAACTACGCCGAGAGCGTCGACTCCAAGGAGATAATCTACAACGCCGTAAAGGGCATGGTCAAAGGGCTCGACCCGCATTCGAGCTTCCTTACCCCTGAAGAGTACACCGAGATGCAGATAGACACGAAGGGGAGCTTCGGAGGGATCGGCATCGAGATAGGGATGAAGGACAACGTCCTTACGGTAGTCGCCCCCATCGAGGACACGCCGGCTTACAAGGCCGGGATACTCGCGGGCGACAAGATAGTGAAGATAGGCGAGAAGTCGACGAAGGACCTCTCGTTGAACGAGGCGGTGAGCCTCATGCGGGGGCCGAAGGACACGCCCGTCATAATCCACATCATGAGGGAGGCCTTCGACGCTCCCAGGCCCTTTACCATAAACAGGGCGATAATAAAGGTCAAGAGCGTAAAGTACAGGGTCCTCGAGGAGGGCTTCGGGTACGTAAGGATAGCCCAGTTCCAGGAATCCACCACCGACGATCTCGATAAGGCGCTTAAGGACCTCAACTCCAAGTCCAGCGGCAGGATGAAGGGGCTGGTCCTCGACCTTCGTAACAACCCCGGCGGGCTCCTGCAGGAGGCGGTCTCGGTATCGAACGAGTTTCTGGACGCCGGCCTCATCGTCTACACGAAGGGCAGGGCCGCGGGGCAGGACATGACCTTCAGCGCGGACGCCTCGAAGAGCCAGCCCGATTACCCGATAATAGTCCTCGTGAACAACGGGAGCGCGTCGGCCTCCGAGATAGTCGCCGGGGCCCTCCAGGACCACAAGAGGGCGATAGTGCTGGGCACGACGACCTTCGGCAAGGGCTCGGTACAGACGATAATCCCGCTTGCAGACGGCTCGGCCGTGAGGCTCACGACGTCCAAATACTACACGCCTTCGGGCAGGTCCATCCAGGCCAAGGGCATAGAGCCCGACATCGTCATCGGCGAGAACCCGAAGGGGCACCTGAAGGAGAAGGACCTCGAGGGGCATCTCGAGGGCGATGACCAGGGCAAGGCCGAAGAGCCGAAAAAAGAGAACAAGCTCATCGAGAAGATAAAGATAAGCGAGCCCGCGGGCAAGCCCGAGGAGGGCGAGGACATACAGCTTAAGCGCGCCCTCGATTATCTCAAGAGCTGGTACATATTCAAGAGCACGTCACAGAAGGTAAGCTAGGACCGCGTCACGGGGGGGCTTGAAAAGCCCCCCTTTTTTTTGAACGACGATTGGAGAAGAACAGGTATCGCGGAGATGGCGCTATTCACCTGGAGCGAAGAATACAGCGTAAATGTAGCCTCTTTTAACGGCCACCACAGAAAACTCATGGAGCTTATAAACGAGCTCCACGATTCGATGAAGAGGGGCAAGGGGCCCGAGGCGGTAGGAGTGGTGCTCAAATCCCTCATCGAGTACACCAAGGTCCACTTCTCAGCCGAGCAGTACCTGATGATAACGCACGGCTACCCCGGCTATGAGGCCCATAAGGCCGAGCACGACGCCCTTGTCAGGAAGGTCGAGGAGCTCGCCGACAAGCACGGCAGGGGCATCGCCGTGACCGTCGAGGTCTTTCAGTTCCTGAAGGACTGGCTCACGAAACACATAAAGGAGACTGACGGGAAGTACAGCTCCTTTTTCACTTCAAAGGGCATATCCTGAAAAATTTCGTAAATGGGTAACGTCAATAAAAAGGGGCTCTTCAAACGGGGCCTTCTCATCCTCCTCGGCTTCGTCCTCGGGGCCGCTTCAATCCTCATCTTCCTCGATTACAGAGGTTCCTTCACGCCGCCTGAGGCGGATTACGCCAGGGAAGCGCCCGCGCCTCCCGCCGTGATCGAGGAGGCGGCGCCTGAGCCCTATACCGCGCCCGCGCCTGTCCCGCCGCCTATGCCCGCGCACCCAAAGGGCAGGATCGCCATAGTCATAGACGACATGGGCCCGGACTTAAGCAAGCTTAAGGAGCTTTTCGAGGCGGGCGGCCCCATCACGATAGCGATAATGCCCAACCAGAGGCATTCGGCGGAGACCGCGAGGGAGGCCGCGAAAAGGGGTTGGGACGTCCTGCTCCATCTCCCGATGGAGCCGAAGGACATCGTTGACAACGACCCGGGTGAGGGCGCGCTCCTCGTCGCCATGAGCAGGGAAGAGATAGACGCGGTGCTCCAGAGAGACTTCGCTTCGGTCCCGAACGTGATAGGCGTAAACAACCACATGGGCTCGAAGTTCACCGAGGACGAGGAGAAGATGAGATCGGTCCTCGTTGCCCTTAAAAAACGCGGGATGTTTTTTCTCGACAGCCGCACCTCTCCGGACTCGGTCGGAGGCAGGGTGGCCAGAGACCTCGGCATGAGGAGCGCCGAGCGTTCCGTCTTTCTCGACAACACCCGCGACGTCGACTATATAAAGGGACAGATACGCGAGCTCGTGTCCATCGCCGCGCGCAAGGGCGCCGCCATAGGCATAGGGCATCCGTACCCCGAGACGATCGAGGCGCTCAGGCAGACTCTCCCCGCGCTCGGCCCCGGGATAAGGGTGGTACGGTTGTCGGAGCTGGTAAACGATGGGCGCAAGGGCCGCTGAAACGGCTCGTCCTTTAAACAGCCCATGAAAGACCATTTACCGTTTTTTTATCTTTGGTTGACAAAAAATGCTTGACAAGGGTTTGTACCTTTTGATAGGATGGGCCTAAATTTTAACCTTAGGTAATTCTATTTGCAGTATTCTGGTTTTGGTTATCGGGCCGTGGAAGGACCGCAGTAACCTTCCACGGCTTTATTTATGCTGCAAGAGAGTTCCAAAAGAAAAAAGGAGGCACAAGAAATGGCAAGAGGCAAAGTAAAGTGGTTTAACGACACAAAGGGTTTCGGTTTCATCCAGCAGGAGTCGGGCGAGGACGTATTCGTACACTACACCGCGATCACCGGCGAGGGTTTCAAGACCCTGAAGGAAGGCGAAGAGGTCGAGTTTGAGATCACCCAGGGCCCGAAGGGTCCTCAGGCCTCGAACGTAGTAAAGGTCTAACCTTCTTCAAGACATAGAGGCTCGACCGGAAAGACCATTGGACAAAGGCGTCAAGCGTTTTCCCCTTTAGAACCTCATTAGTCTGCTAACCCCCTTTTGCGCGAGCAAAAGGGGGTTTTTCATTTGAAAAGGGCCGGCGATGACCGGCGCCGGCCGAGTTGTTTTATTGTAATCGCACGCTTATTCTGTTATCATGAAATATGCCCTGTGGCCGCGGAAACCGACCAAAATTTGAACGGGGTTTCCGCGGGCAAGCACGTTTAAAAAATCTCGATAAGAGAAGACATTGGACATAAGGGAATACCTGGCCGAAAAGGCCGAGACCGTAAACGGCGGGCTCAAACACCTCCTCGTAAAGGAAGACGAGTACCCGAGTTCGCTCCACAAGGCGATGCACTACAGCCTCTTCGCGGGCGGAAAGAGGATAAGGCCTGTCCTCG
>JACREV010000134.1 GCA_016218095.1 Deltaproteobacteria bacterium
AGCACTACGCGCCTGTGCGCGAGATAGCCGAGGCCTCGGTCTCCGGGCACGGGACCAACATCATCGCGGGCCTCGCCGTCGGCAAGCAGTCGACCGCGCCCCCGGTCCTCGTCATAGCAGCGGCGATAATCGTGAGCTACCAGCTTGCCGGGCTCTTCGGCGTGGCGATAGCGGCTGAAGCGATGCTCACGATGGCGGGGATAGTCGTCGCCATAGACTCATTCGGCCCCATCACGGATAACGCAGGCGGAATAGCCGAGATGGCGAACATGGGCAGTTCCGTAAGGGACGTCACCGACCCGCTCGACGCCGTAGGCAACACCACCAAGGCCGTCACAAAGGGTTATGCCATAGGCTCGGCGGGCCTCGCCGCGATAGTATTATTCTCGGAGTACACGAGGTCCGTATCAGTCGGCGGCGTTCAGATGGCGTTTGACCTCTCCGACCCGCTCGTCCTCGTCGGCTTATTTATCGGCGGCATGCTGCCGTTCCTCTTCGCGTCCTTCCTCTTGAAGGCCGTCGGAGACGCGGCGGGCGCCATCGTTGAAGAGGTGAGGAGGCAGTTCAGGGAAATAAAGGGCATCATGGACGGGAGCGGCAAGCCTGAGTACGGAAAGTGCGTCGATATAGTCACGACAGCCGCGATCCGGAAGATGATAGTCCCGTCGCTCATCCCTGTCGTAGCCCCGATAGTCGTCGGCCTTGTCCTCGGGCCGAAGGCATTGGGAGGCGTGCTCGTGGGCGCCATCGTAACCGGCCTCTTCGTCGCCATCAAGATGACCTCGGGCGGAGCGGCCTGGGACAACGCGAAAAAGTTCATAGAGGAAGGCAAGCACGGCGGCAAGCACAAGCCCGCGCACCAGGCGGCTGTGACAGGTGACACCGTCGGAGACCCGTACAAGGACACCGCCGGCCCGGCCATCAACCCGATGATCAAGGTAATAAACCTTGTCGCCGTCCTCTTCGGCGTCCTGCTCTTCTCGTAGGACGAGGCGTTAAGGTACTGTGATTTTCAAGGCCGGGCCAACGGAGTTGGCCCGGCCTTTTTTTTTGCCCCCCTCTTTCCTAAAGAGGGGCGGGGGGAGATTATCAAAAGTGTCTTTGCAATCCCCTTATGTCCTTTTATAATGGGGATGAATAAGCATGGAGGCGCGCGATGGAGAGGCTCTATAAAGGCGTATTGAAGTTCCAGGAATCATACTTCAAGAAGGAAGAGGAGTTCTTCAGGAGGCTCTCAAAGGGGCAGGACCCGGAGGTGCTCTTCATAACATGCTCGGACTCCCGCGTGGACCCGCACCTCGTCACGCAGTCCGGCCCCGGAGAGCTCTTCATATTGAGGAACATCGGGAACATCATCCCGCCCTTTGACGCGCTGAAGGACAAGAACTCGACGGCCGCGGCGATAGAGTACGCGGTGCAGGTTTTGAAGGTGACGGACATCATCGTCTGCGGACACTCGAACTGCGGGGCGATGAGGGCGCTCCTGCGGGACGAAAAGGAGCTTGAAAGGATGCCGCACTTAAGGGACTGGCTTAAACTCGCAGGACCCGTGAGGGAGCATGTCCTCGGGGTATTCGGGGGCTCCGAATCCGACGTCATCCAGGGCTACACGGAAAAGGAGAACATCCTCGAGCAGATCGAGAACATCGAGACATACCCGTTCGTGGACGAGGCGATAAAGGCTGGCAGATTATTCCTCCACGGGTGGTACTTTGACATAGGGACCGGGTGCATGTACGCCTACGCGCCGGGGACGAACAGGTTTGAGGCGATAAAATGAAGCTACCTCTAAAAATTATTATTGTTCCTGACTGCTCGGCGCAGGGCCAAAGTTGGTACGGAGCCTCCGGGTCAAACAATTCTCCAGCCGTTTGATATGGGATTTGCCCGTCCGGCTAGGACTGCGTCAGGTCGGAAATAAAAATGCTCACATATTCACATATATGCTGCGCTTTTTATTTCCACCCTTCCTTGACCTCAGAAAAAATTCCTAATTTTTAGAGGTAGCTTAAGGTGTATGTAAAAAGACCTTTGGTGGGCGAAGCCCACCCTACGAGACTACGAGACTACTCTACGCATTTAAACAAACTTGTTCAAGTTTCTCGGCTAATTTGGATGCAAGTTCTTTTAAAACTTCCAAATCAGGCAAATCAGGATAGCCATTCACTGTATTTAATATTTCGAAGTATTCGAACTCTTTTTCTGCATAATAGGCATTTGCTTTTTTGACTTCCTTTTCCTCTTCAAGAGTAATTTCTACGATATCGTCAATACCTAATAGCCGGGCTTTATTAAGAGCTTTCATCAAGTCATGGCCAAAAGATTTTTTCTTTTTCAATTCTTCTTTAGAAATTCCCTTTGATAATAAGAATGCCTTAAGCAACAATTCAATAGCTCTTGAGTAAAGATAATACGGAACCGGTGAAAAACCTTCTTTCGCCTTGTTGAATGTTCTTCCAGTCCTTAGAAACTCCGAACCATAATGGTGGAATCCCAACGGACTTATTTTTATTTTGGCAACAGGAACTTCGATGATTATAGATCCTGAATTCATTTGTCCTCCGAATCAGCCTTGTTGAGCAATATTTTTAGCCTCTTTTGCGGGTTCAGGTTTGCCCACGCGTTTTAGCCGACAAAATGCCGGTCATGAACCGTCGGGCTTCGCTCAGCCCAACCGCACAGACCCCTCTTTTCTAAAGAGGGGTGAGGGGAGATTATGGATCGATTATATTATAATCCCCCTCTGTCCCCCTTTAGGAAGGGGGAGACGGTCATCATCGTTGGGCTTCGTTTCACTCAGCCCAACCTGCGATTAGCCCTCTTGTGCCTCATGTATTCAATGACCCCCGGCAGGACCGAGAGGACGATTATCCCGATTATCACGAGCGTGAAGTTCTTTTTCACCGCCGGGAGCCCGCCGAAGAAGTACCCCGCAAGCACGAAAGAACATATCCACAAGACCCCTCCGACTATGTTGTAGGTGATGAATTTGCCATAGCTCATCGCGCCCACCCCCGCGACAAACGGCGCGAAGGTGCGGACGATCGGCACGAACCTCGCGAAGATGATCGTCTTCCCGCCGTATTTCTCGTAGAACCGGTGGGTCTTCTCCAGGTACTCCTTCTTGAATATCCGGCTGTTTGTCCTCTGAAAGACCCTTGGCCCCATATAGTGGCCTATCGCGTAATTGGCCGTGTCTCCGAGTATGGCGGCAATGGACAAGCCGATGAGGACGTACTCTATCCGCAAGGACCCCATCGCCGCGAAGTTGCCTATGGCGAAGAGGAGCGAGTCGCCGGGGAGTATCGGCGTCACCACGAGCCCGGTCTCGCAGAAGATGATGAGGAAGAGTATCGCGTAGGTGTATATGCCGTAGTCCTGGATGATGAGGTTCAGGTGCCTGTCCAGGTGCAGGAATATGTCTATGAAGTCCTTTATGAATTCCATCGTTTTCCTTTCGTGCCTGATGTCGAATGCGCGCAGTGTCCCCCTCTATTTTAGAGAGGGGCGGAGGGATCATTGATTCGTTCTTTTAATCCCCCTCGATCCCCCTTTAGGAAGGGTCTTAGGAAAGGGGGAGATAAAAACAGGACACAACATATTAATTTAGTTGTGTACCGCAAGTCAATTACAGCTTGTGAGGGTGGTAATGACAAAACGACCTCCCCCGGCCCCTCCTTGGCAAGGAGGGGAAGTTAAAACTCCTCCCCTTAACAAGGGGAGGTAGGGAGGGGTGGCTTTCAAGCCCCTCTTTTCTAAAGAGGGGTGGGGGAGATCATGGTCGATTTTTTAATCCCCTCTAACCCTCCTTAGGAAAAGGAGACTGTTAATACACTGGATCCCCGCTTGAAGCGCGCGGGGATGACGGCACGGTGAAAACCCCGATGTATACATACATGCGCTCATGCAAGTCTTTTAGGACAAGGGGTAAGAATACGCCTCCCAGGCCTTCATGCGATTTGACTCCACTTGCGCCGGTTGTATACTAAAAATAGGAGGTCTAAAAAGCATGTTCCGTGCAAGGAAAGAGGTGATATGTCGTCATGCTTTCATGGGCAGTGACCTTTCTGATCGTAGCGATCATCGCGGCGGTCTTGGGTTTTGGCGGCATAGCGGGAACCGCGGCATGGATTGCGAAACTCCTCTTCGTCATTTTCGTAATACTCTTCGTCGTCTCACTCGTAGTCGGCCGCGGGAAACCAGCCGTCTGAGGCTCAATACGCCTGCAGGATAGATGAATAACGGGGGGCCTTAAGGTCCTTTAAAGCCGTTTTTGCCGGTTCAAGAGGCGCCAGAGATGTGCCTCTTTTTTTTGTTGGATTTCAACTGAAGTATGCTAAAATCCGGCTTGTCCCCCAAAAAACGACGTATCCCGCCATAATTCAAGGGGTTTTCATGTTCCAAGACGATCGCATGTTATGATATAATCAAAATAAAGGGTGTTTGATGAAGACCAAAGACTTCGAAAACGAGATAAGGATACACATGGAGGCGAGATACCCGATCCTCTGGCTCGTCTCCTTCGAGGAAAGAAGGGTCGAGCGGATCATCGAGTCCCTTGCCGAGTCGATGAAGTTTACCTTCTGGTCATGGTCGGTATCGAGGGGCTTATACGGAGGCGAGAAAAAGAAGCGGGAGCAGATGGGGAAGGAGAAGATACTCTCCACCATCGAGGAGAAGATAACCAAAGGCGAGAGCACCAACAACATATTCCTTTTAAAGGACATCGCCAGCTACTTCAATTCCCACGAATTCCTTAGAAGATTCAGGGACTTGCCGTCGATCATGGACGAGCGCCACACCCTTAACACCGTCTGCATACTCTCTCCGACCCTGGGCGAGATACCGCCGGAGCTCGAAGAGGACATGGTCGTCCTCGAACTTTCGCTACCCGACTACGACGAGATAGCCGAGATGGTCTCCACGACCTACGGCCACTTGATCCCCGAGAAATGGCACGCCGCGACCCGCTCCATCCTGTACAAGTCCCTCCAGGGCCTTTCCATGGACAACGTAAGGAGGGTCATAAGGAAGGCTATCAGCCTCAACAACGGCTTTCTGAACGAAGACTGCATCTCCTACATACAGGACGAAAAACAGCAGATAATAAAGAAGCAGAGGATACTCGACTACTACCCGCACAGGGAGACTATCGAGAACATCGGCGGACTCTCGGAGATAAAGAAGTGGTTCGTCGAAAGGGAGCACGTATTCCGCCTCTCCAAGGACAAGATATCGACCCTCGGGCTCGACATCCCGAAGGGCCTTTTGTTGATAGGCGTCCCCGGCTCCGGTAAAAGCTTATGCTGCAAGGCGCTCGCCGGCATCTGGAACCTGCCGTTACTCAGGCTCGACGTGGGCAGGCTATTCGGCTCAACGGTCGGTGAATCCGAGAAGAACATAAGAAGGTGCATACAGCTTGCAGAGGCGGTGAGCCCCTGTATACTCTGGATAGACGAGATCGACAAGGCCTTCGGCGGCATCGGAGGGTACCAGGGCGATTCCGGCACCCAGATGAGGGTCTTCGGCACCTTCATCACATGGTTGCAGGAGAAGGAGAACCCGGTCTTCGTCATATCGACCGCGAACGAGCCGAAGAACCTCCCGCCCGAGCTCTGGAGGAAAGGCCGGTACGACGAGGTCTTCTTCGTCGACCTCCCCAGCCAGGAGGAGAGGGAGGAGATATACAGGATCCACCTCGAAAGGCGCATCCAGAACATGAACAGGCTGAACCTCCGCGAGCTCGCGCAGAACAGCCAGGGCTTCACCGGCGCGGAGATCGAGCAGGCGGTAAAAGACGCGGTAGTGACCACGTTCAACAACCTCCACGGGGGGGAGTCCTCCAAGGAGGTCGAGGACATGATAGAGGGGCTACTTGCCCTCGACGTCACGCAGGATGCGCTCCTTTCCGCCATAAGGCACATAACGCCCCTTTCGGTCCTTAAGAAGGAGGAGATAGAGGAGCTACGCACCTGGAGCCACCAGAGGGCGCGTCCGGCGTCGAAATCCCTCTTCCTGCAGAGGGCGGAGTCCCTTACCGACTACGAGAAGAAGAACATCGCCATACACGAGGCGGGCCACTGCATACTCATGAAGATACACTTCAACAAGACCCCGGCCTTTGTCTCGATAGACAATTACAAGAACTTCAGCGCATACATACCGGTGGACGAGGCGATAAGGACGACGTTCACGAAAAAGGACCTCGAGAAGGAGATAGGCGTGATCCTTGGCGGCATGGTAGCCGAGGACGAGCTCATAGGCGGCGACTCCAAGACCGTCGGCGCGTCCCACGACCTCATACAGGCGACCCATATAGCAAAGAGGATGGTCGTCGAGTACGGCTTCGGCGAGATAATGAGGAACAAGTCGCTCGTCGTGCTCCAGGACTTCGCATTGACCTCCGGGAGCGAGGTCCTCGACGACATCCAGAAGATACTGGACTCCGCCAAGGAGGTCTCCGCCGGGATAATCTCGAGGAACAAGGACGTCCTCATGTCCTTTGTGGAGAGGCTATCGAAAGACGTCCTCATGAACGGCGACGCTATAATGCGCTTTTTCAAGGAGAACCCGGTAGAGTAGCTCGGGACGTTTTATACAGGGCGGCGCAAGGATAATCGGTTCTCGCCCGGGGCTCGTAATAACCCGGCGCGGAGCCATCAAGGAGGCCTAGATGTCCTTCTATACGGTCATAAAGACACAGCTCTCCAGCAAGAAGTACGTGATCGCGGCGCTCGAGGAACTGAAAAAGCGCGGCGAGATAACGAACTTCGTCAAGAACGACAGGAAAGAAGAGATAGAGGTCGACAGGGACGGCGACCTCATAACGTTGTCGCAGGAAAAATCCGGCAACTACCAGGTCGGCGGAGACAACAGGGTCGTAAACAGGTTCTCGGACAGATTAAAGCAGATTTACGCCTACGAGTCGATAAAGGACAACCTCCCGCTCGACTTCGAGATATCGAAGGAGACCGAGACCTCAGGCGAGATACAGATACTCCTCAAGGGTTGACGGGCCGCTGAAAGGAGAGAGGACCGATGGATAGACAGATAAAGATAAGGATCACCGCCGACGGCAGGGTCGAGATAGATTCCACCATCTACAAGGACTGCAAGGATGTCGCGGACCACCTTACGAAGGTCCTCGGCGAGATAGAGAGTTTTACCGAAAAGGACGAGGTCTTCGAGAGGGAGATAAAGCTCAAGGTAGACTCCGACTGACAAGGCCCGCCCGCCCCCGAGACCTTCAAGAAATCATAACACAATGAAGACGCTTCTGAACATACACGCCATCATACCCTCGTCCCGCGTGAACGGGCCGGGGGCGCGCGTCGTCGTCTTCTTCCAGGGGTGCGGACGCTCTTGCCCCGGGTGCTTCAACCCGGAGACGCACTCGTTTGAGGAAAGGGAGATCCTCTCGGTCGACGAGATATTCGAACGGCTCCCGGATGCCGCGGTAGAGGGCTTGACCGTAAGCGGGGGCGAGCCGTTCGCCCAGGCCGAAGGTCTCGCGCTTCTCCTTAAAGGAGCGAGGGCGCGCTCTCTTTCCACCGTCGTATACACCGGCTATGCCATAGAGGAGTTGAATAAGATTGAGGCCGCGCGCGAGGCGGTTAAATACATAGACGTCCTCGTGGACGGGCCTTTTATCGAAGGAGATAAGGAGCCGACGCTGCTTGCGCGGGGCTCAAGCAACCAGAGGTTTCACTTTCTCACCGACAGGTATACAGAAGACGACTTCATAATGGACGGCAAGGTCGAAGTGACGATAAAGAAGGACGGCGCGATAGTCGAGACGGGGTTCAGCAGGGTCCCCTTCCGGGCGGGTTTCGGGAGATGACGGACCTGGAGAAGGCAAGACAGGCGCTCTACGCCGTAAGGGACGGCTTGGTCGTCGACGAGCCCATAAGGGGCGCCCTTATGAAAGCTGTCAGGGAGCTCCCTAAGAACGCCGACTCGCTCGCGCTCTTCAGGCTCGCGTTCGAACTGCTCGACAAGGTCGACGACCCGTCTGAAAAGAGGAAGGCCGTCCTCGACTACATGAAGGAGCTCCCTAAGACCGAGCTCTTCCGCCCCTTTTACGCCGACGCCGTCGAAGAAGCCATAAACGCCGCCGACGCCCTCGAAGAGCACCACTACAGGACGACCGAGCTTATGAGGCTCGCTAATGAAATGCCGAAGACCGCCGAGTTTTTGCCTTCGCGGCTACGCGCGTGGAGGCTAGCGCTCGGGCTTGCCGACAAGCCGAGGCTTAAGGACAGGGCGATCGAGCTCGTCGCCAAGGACCTCCCGAAGGCGAGCGACGAGGACTTCTACAGGAGGTATACGCTCCTCGGGATCGCGAGGGCGATGCCCAAGGACGGCGTGTTCCTCGACCTCTACAAGGCAGGGGTCGCTCGCGCGATGGAGGCCATAGGCATACTTACCGAGCCCTATTACAGGAAGTACGCCATGCTTTTCATAGCCGAGGAGCTTAAGACGATAGAAGGCTGCGCGGAGCTCCGCGTCGAGGCGATGAGGGGCGCATACAAGGCCGCGATCGACACCTCCGACCCGTTCGCCAGGGAGTACAACCTCCTTGAGATGATACAGGTCCTGCCCAAGACCCACGAGTATTTCCCCATCCTCAAGGACGCCCTCGAGCAGTCGCTCTCCTTTTTTACGGTAAAGAAGTGGATGGGCGACGTCGAGGTCCTCGACGTAGTAGACTTCATCCTCTCGGCCGAGGAGCTCGGGATGAAGGAGTCGAAGCAGAAGCGGTTCTCGAGGGAGAAGTACGCGCAGACATTCGCCAGAGAGCTCGAGAAGTTCGGGACAAAACTCAACGACACGCGTTTCATTGAGGTCTTGAAGCCATATACCCATATATGGGTACAGCCGAAGGGGCTCCGAGAGGCGGTAAAAAAGGTCGTCGACCACCTCGTCTCGCTCGAAAAGACCTACCACGGCCGGGAGATAGAAAGGCCGGTATTCGTAAAGGAGCGGAACCCCGACGGGCAGGGGAGCTACATACAGAGGAAGATAGAGTCCGCCGGCGATACTATCGCCATAGACCTCGGCGCCACGAACACGGTCATCATGAGGAGGAGGGCCGGCGGCAGAGGCGCCGACCCGGAGTTCCTCCAGCTTCCGATGATAACGAGGCGGTACAGCGACGGCACGCTTGTCGTGCCGACGCTCTTAAGCAACGAGACGAACAACATCGGGGCGGAGGTGAGCGAGGAGAGCCCGATAGCCAACATAAAGCAGATGCTGCTTGAGGGCAACGCCAGAGGCAGGGAGCACATGGAGAGGTTCCTGAGACTCCTCTCCCAGCACTTGAGGAAGGCGACGGCCTCCGGCGGCTGGCTATTGTTCGGGAACAAAAGTGTTGCCGATACGATCTACGTCACGGTGCCGATCGGCTATCAGGAGTACAAGGCCGCGCTCTCGGGAATCGCCGCGCGCCACATGAAGGGCTCGAAGGTCGAGTTCATAGAGGAGCCCCTTGCCGCGGCGGTCGGCTACCAGGTCGTTGAGGAGAGGGACAAGGTCGTCGCGCTCATAGACTTCGGCGGCTCGACGCTGAACACCATGGTCCTCAGGCTGAACCTCAAAGAGGTCCACGTGGTCTCAAAGCCCGAGCGCGCTCAATTGCTCGGCGGGCACGACATAGACATCTGGCTCGCGAGGCACCTCGCCGGGATGATAGGGCTGGAGGCCGAGAACCTCCCGTACAGGCTCATACACAAGGCCGAGCAGATAAAGATAGCCCTCTCGGAGAAAGACGAGGTCCCGTTCGAGTGGGAGGGGAGCGAGGTGGCGCGCGTAACGAGGACCGACCTTGAAGAGGTGCTCGACAGGAACGAGTTCTACAAGTTCATAGACAGGACGGTCTCGTACGTGCTACGGAGGGCCGAGAAGGTCGGCGTCAAAAAGGACAGGATAGAGGCGGTCCTCCTTACCGGGGGTTCCTCGCAGATACCGTCCTTCAAGGCCAAGATAGGCGACCTCTTCCCGAAGCTCCGGAGAGAGAACGCCATATACGACCACAGCCCCCTGTCCGCCGTGGCGTCCGGCGCGGCGCTCTACGCCACAAAGGACATAACCGACAGGCACCTCGGCATGGCCTACGCCGTCAGGTACGCGCCCGAGGGCAAGGACGAGACGCATTCCTACTCCATAGTCCTTGAAAAGGGAGAGACCCTTCCCCTGGAGAAGACGTTCTCAGTCACGCCGGCGAGGAAACTCGGGGTCCAGAGCGAGATAACGCTCGAGCTCTTCGAGGTCCCCGAGGGGCTCATAGCCAGGAGATGGACCCTGGAAGGCGGGATCGAGTTTTTGAAACAAGAGATAAGGGAGATAGCGGGCTTGAGCCTCGAGGGCATGAAGACGGTCTCCCTCCCCTTTAACAGGCCTATTCAGGGCTCGACCGAGGTAACCCTCTCCGTGGACGACGGCGGGCGCTTGAGCGTGGTCTACGGCCCCGAAAACAAGGCCCTTGAGACCGGTATAAGACTCCAGTAACCGCTCTTTTTTATCCCTCCGCTTTTCGTTGCAGTGACCTCCATCACATTAAAAACGGGCCCCATTCGGGTATACTGTACCCGGGTTTGAGGCGAAATCCAGAGTACCTTTTGGATGTTTTTTTGCGCCTTTACCTTACTCCCAGCACCACGCGTTCCCCGCTTCTTTAATCAACCCTTTGTTTTGTTTGCTTTTTCTTCATTCTTGGCGTCAGGGCGTACCACTAAAACAGGCTAAAAAACCAGGCAAACCAGGCGAGGAGGGCGGTTCATGGAGACAAACGATTTGATCGAGAAGGGGATGGGGCTGGCCAGAGACGGGCGCTACCGGGAAGCGCTCGGGGTATTCGACGAGGACCTCTGCTTCACGCAGCATCCGACGGCGATGTCTTATTACGCCTTGAGCCTCGCAACAGAAGAGGGAAACTACGACAAGGCGATCTCCCTCTGCCTCATGGCGGCTGAAAGGGAGTTCTACAACCCGGAGATATACCTGAACCTGGGGAGGATCTTTCTCCTGAACGGGCAGAAGTCCGTCGCGGTCCGGGCCTTCAGGAAGGGGTTG
>JACREV010000136.1 GCA_016218095.1 Deltaproteobacteria bacterium
GCCGGACTGGCAAATCCGTATCGGACAACTGTGCTTCAGGTAGACTTAAGTGACCCGATTTGAAATTGGCCCCGCGCCGAGCGGGGGAGGGGGAGGACGGAGGGAGCGAAGCCCCATGCCGAAAAAAAGCCCGGCAGGGCTCAAATGTAAAAAAGCAAGTGTGCCTGAATTAAAAAAGACGCAAGCGCGCGTGGCGCGCAAAAAGGCTTTGGGCAGAAGGTTCGAACAGCCCATACAAGCGTATGTTCGAATTACGAAATTAATGGGTTCAGGTTACAAACCTGAACCCGCATGAATAATCCCCCTCAATCCCCCCTTATGAAAGGGGGAGGAACGTCCCCCCTCTACCTCTGCTTCCTTATCACCGCGCTCCCGGCGCCCTCGTTCATCGGCTTCGTGTGGCACCTGTTGCAGTCCGCGAATTTGAACGAGACCTTGCCGTGGCAGTAGCCGCAGAAGTTCCCGTTCGACATCTCGGTCATGGTGACGGGGTTCGCCCCGAGCTCTTCCTTGAAAATGGACGGGTGGCAGACCGCGCATTTGACCTGCGAGGAGTGCGTCTTGTGGTCGAAGACGACCTTCTTTATGTAGGCCATCGGAGGCTCGAATAGTATGGTGTTCTCCCGTATCTCGTCCTTTGGCGCGGGCTCTAGAGCGGACTTTCGCGGTACGAAGGCCTTCTTCTCCCTCATGAGCGTCCAGTCTATGTTGCCGAACCTGTCGAGCGGGATGGTCTTATTCGGCAACGCCTCGGGGTTGAAGACCGACCCGATCCTGTCGGCGGCTTCCTTTACAGCCTTCATCTCGACCTTCTTTATGTCGACGAGCTTTTCGGCCTCCGGGAGCCCGGCAACGTGGCACCTCTTGCAATCGCCGGCCGAGCTGAACGCGGTCTTTCCGTTGTGGCATGTGCCGCAGACCTTGCCCTCGTCGATCCGCGCGTGCGTTATGGAGTTCGTACCGCGCTTCATCTGGATGATGTCCGGGTGGCAGGCCTTGCACTCGTAGAAGAGCCGGTGGTACCAGTGGGGGTAGACGACCGGGGCGAGACCCTTTGCCTCCATCTCCTTTGTCTTATCCCTCATTACGAAGTTTCCGAGGGTCTTTTCAAACCTGTCCCACTTGGTAAGCTCGGCTACCCTGGCCTCCTCTTTTTTTATCTCTGCCCTGATGATCGATTCGACCTCGTTTGCGAGCGCGTCACTGTTGTGCCAGTGCTTGTACATGGAGGCCATGGCGCTCGCCAGATCCAGCAACTCCATCCTCTCGGCGTAGCCCTTCTCGGGAGAGAGCGCCTCTTTCATGAGGGCCTTTATCTCATCGGGCAATATCGCCTTGTTTGTGCGCACCAGAAAACCGAGCGCGTCGAACCTGTTGGCGCGGTAGCTCTCCTCGAATTGTTTTCTGAAGTTCGAGGCCGCCCCCGCCGTCGTTGATAAAAACAGCGTCGAGAGAACCAGTAATATCGCAAAACCCGTCTTTTTCATCTTAAAGCCCCTCTATAAAAAATATATTCCGAAGGATTATACCAATTTCCGTCCGTATCTGGAACCCAATTCCGGGGGAATGCGCCCCTTATGGATTTCCTCTCCGGTTTATTGTATAAAAGGAGGATGTTTCTGAGACTCCGGAGACTATTGCCGGTACTCCTCTTCTGTTTATTCGCTCTCTCTCATGGCGCGGCCCTCGGCATCTCGGCCGACGAGGGCGAAAACATAAGGGTCTACGAGGAAGCCGGGCAATCGGTCGTAAATATCGTAAGCTCCACGGTCTCCTACGACTTTTTCTATAACCCCATACCCTCGACCGGTTCGGGCTCGGGGGTCATTGTCGACAGGGCCGGGCACATCGTCACGAACTACCACGTGATCGAAGGCGCGCGCGAGCTATCGGTCACGCTCTTCGACGGGACGAAGTTCGCGGCAGAGGCCGTGGGCACTGACCCGGGTAACGACCTCGCGGTGTTGAAGATAAAGGCGCCATTGAATAAGCTCAAGCCCGTCTCTTTCGGGGACTCGGCCTCTCTCAAGGTAGGGCAGAAGGCGCTCGCCATAGGGAACCCCTTCGGGCTGGACAAGACGCTTACCGTCGGGATCATAAGCTCGCTCGGAAGGACTATGCGCGCGACTAACGGCAGGCTCATAAGGGAGGTCATACAGACCGACGCGGCGATAAACCCCGGGAACTCGGGCGGCCCGTTGCTTAACAGCGACGGTAAGCTCATAGGCGTGAACACCGCGATATTCAGCCCGGTCAACGGCTCCATAGGCATAGGCTTCGCGATACCCGCAAACACGGTAAAGAGGATACTCCCTGAGCTTATCGAGAAGGGCTATGTAAGGCGGCCCTGGCTCGGCATCTCGGGGCAGTCGATAGACGAGCGGGACGCGGGGCTCCTGGGGCTTGACTCCGCCGGGGTCCTCATAGCCGACGTCTACAAGGGAAGCCCCGCGCACAAGGCCGGGCTCAAGGGATCGACGAGGAACATAAGGATAGGGAACGTCATTATCGCCTCCGGAGGCGACCTGATAACGGCGGTAAACGGCAGGGCCGTTAAATCGATGGACGAGTTCAACGAGATAATGGACTCATCAGAGGTCGGCTCGACGATAACGGTCAAGATA
>JACREV010000137.1 GCA_016218095.1 Deltaproteobacteria bacterium
AGAGCTCCAGGGCGTAATGGCCCATGAGCTCTCCCACATAAGGAACAGGGACATACTCATCGGGACGATAGCCGCTACTATCGCGGGCGCCATCGGCTACCTCTCCCACTTCGCCTACTACGCGGCGATGTTCGGGGGCTCCCGGAGAGACGACGGCGAAGGCGGGAACCCCCTCGCGGGCATCGTGATGATGGTAGTCGCGCCCATAGCCGCGATGATAATCCAGATGGCTATATCGCGCTCGAGGGAGTACGGGGCTGACCACTCCGGGGCGGAGATATCCGGGAACCCCCTGTATCTCGCTAACGCCCTCAGGAAGCTCGAGCACTACAACAAGAGGATACCGATGCACGTTCCGAGCGAGGCTACCGCGCACATGTTCATAGTGAGCCCCTTGTCCGGAGGCTCGCTCCTTAAGCTCTTCAGCACGCACCCGCCGATAGAGGAGCGGGTTAAAAGGCTTGAGGCGATGGTGGGGAAGGTGGGGCAGAAATCTTTCTAAGGATTGACACGGCGGGATTTATAGAGAACAACGTATTCGATAGGCGGGGTTTTCCAACCCCGCCTATTTTTTTCCTTGCGGGTTCAGGTTTGTAACCTGAACCCATTAGCTCGTGACCCGATATACGCTTGATGGGCAATTCCATTTTTCTGCCCAAAGCCTTTTTGCGCGCTCAGCGCGCTTTAGCGCAGGAGTAAATCTCCTCCCCTTTACAAGGGGAGGCCGGATGGGGTGATTTCAAGACGACCTCCCCCCGCCCCTCCTTGGTAAGGAGGGGAGAAGGCACTTTTACAAAAGCCCTTTTGCGCGCTCCGCACGCTTGCGCTTTATCAATCCATGTACGCCTTTGCTTTTTACATTTGCGCCCTGCCGGGCTTTTTTTCGGCATAGGGCTTCGCTCCCTCCGCCCTCCCCCTCCCACTCGCTCGCCTCTTGAGCGCTTCGCGTCAATCAGCCTCGGCTCGCTCGTCACTTCCTCCCTTAAGGTCGCTCACCCTATGCCTGGTTTGTTTTGAAAGACAAAAAACCCACAAGAAGTTCCCCCTCTCCCCTTGTGGGAGAGGGCCGGGGTGAGGGGTAAGTTTTTTTCCTCTCCCATCAAGGGAGGAGAAAACCGCCCTCCCCAAAAAACAAAAAGGGGCCTTTGAAGGCCCCCTCTCACTTATAATATGTAAAGCTGTCCTATGCCCCCGGGTCAGGCTGTAGCGGCGCGTTCTGGCACCTTATAAGGTAGCTCTCCATCGCCTTCTTGTCCTCCTCCCTCATGTCGAGGAAGATTATACCGTAGCGATAGAGCTTCTGGGACTTTGTCCTGGACTTGCGCTCGTCCTCGTCGTCCCTCTCGCCCCTTACGACCTCGCCTATCACGTTCACCGGTATGGTGAAGCCCGGCATGCAGAACGCGTACTTGAGGAGAGAGCCCATCGGTATCAGGGAGCCCGTCTCCACGAGCGCCCCGGAGAGGCTCACGTTTATCGTGTTGCAGATGTAGGACTCGCCCTTGCCGTCGTTCGACTCGAGTGTAATCCGCCCGAGCACCTGGACATTGTATCTCTCCGCCCTGGTGAGCTTTTTGTAGCGCTTCTCCATCTGAACACCTCTCTTGAGGTCTATTCTTATCACATCCTGCATGAAAGGTAAAGCCTCCTATCCGCCGGGATTCAATTCCCTGTTTAGAGACTTTATCTGCTCGAGGGCCTCGGCGTTCTTAGGGTTCTCTTCGGCGGCGAGCTTGAAAACCTTTAGGGCCTGATTGAGGCGGAAGCTGGAGCGGGCGTATGTCCTGCCGAGCCCCATGTAGAACGCCTCCCTTTTTGCCGTCTCCACCTCTATCGGCGGGACGACGTCTTCTACGGCGGCAAGCAGCTCCTCGACGTTCTTGACCCCGACGAGAGGGTCCATGTAGAGGAGCTTCGGGAGGCTGAATTCGAGGATCGGGCGCTCATCGGAATTTACAGGCTGGTCCCCTATGTATCTCCGCAAGTCCTCGTTTCCTATGAGGAAAAGGTCGAGGACGTCGTAACTGCCCCTCATATCTATCCTCTCGAGGCCGCGCCTTACGGCAGGGATCGAGAGCCTCTGCTCAAGCCTTCCAAGGTCAAATCCGTGCGGCTCCTTCGACCCTACGACGATAAGGTCGAGGGTATCCGTGTAATGGAACCATATCGAGACATGGGGGAAGGCTTTGGCGAAGGAGCCGAGCGCGATCTTAAGCTCCCGGGGCGTGATCCTGTAGTTCTGGAACCAGAGGCCGACAACACCGTTGTCTTCGAGCTTCGAGTCGAGCTCCTTGAAATACTCATAGGTGAAGAGGTTCGAGACCCCGGTAATCCACGGGTCTGATACGCCAGAGACTATGACGTCGTATTTTTTTTCCGAGAGGGCGAGGAAGCTCCTGCCGTCGGTCACATGGAGGGAGACCCTCTTGTCGTCAAGCGCGTTGTTGTTGGCCTCCGCGAAAAACCGAGCCGCATCGACGACCGCGGGTTCGAGCTCGACGACGTCGAAGGCCTCAAGCGGATAGAGCTCCATCGCCCCGAGCGTGATCCCCGAGCCCAACCCCACGACGAGCGCGTCTTTCGGCTCACCCGGGTGGAGGAGGAGGGGCACGTGTCCCAGAAGCGACCACGCCTCCGAGGGGCGGCCCGCGACGGACCTCGCCTCCTGCTTGCCGTTCGCCTGGTACGAGATTATCTTTCCCCCGCCCTCCCCCCGGACGGTAACTATGGCGTTGATGCCTTCCTTGTAATAGAGGAGCTCCTCGCCGAAAGTCCCCTCTTTGATCTCAGAGACCTTGCTCTCCTTTACCGGGTTGGCGTAGAGGCCGAGGGTCATGACCATCTTCTCCCAGGGCGGGAGCGCGAGATAGGAGACGGCGAAGGCCGCCACAAGCACAGCCGAAGAGGCGAGCCTTCCGGCGATCTTCAATTCCGAGTTCGTAAAGAGCGCGATGGAGAGCAGGAGGTTCAAAGCCGCGGTCAATATAACTCCGTTTTGCACCCCGGCGTACGGTATGAGCACGAAACCGCCTATGAAGGCCCCGAATATGGAGCCTGCTGTATTGAAGAAATATATGTCGCCGATGGATTTGCCGACGCTCTTAAGGTCCCTCGCCGCGAGCCTCCCCACGAGCGGGAATATCGCGCCCATGCAGAGCGTCGGGATTATCATGATCGCGGCGGTGATGAGGAACTGGATGAACATGAAGAGCCAGAACTGTGAGGCGAACGACTCTTTGAGCGAAAAGAATACGAACGGGAGCTCCCGGTAGACGAAGATGGAGACGAGGGACACGACCCCGATGACCGCCTCAAACAGGGCGAACCAGGCGATTAAATTC
>JACREV010000138.1 GCA_016218095.1 Deltaproteobacteria bacterium
GCCTTCCTTATCGCCGGGTTTTTCGTCACAGGCGCTATCTTCGATACGACGATCGGCTTTGCCATGGGGCTGCTCGGTTTTATCGAGGACTCGTTCACTCTGTCTCCTTCCATAAGGCTCGCGCTCGAGCTCCTGATATCGGCCGCGGCCGCGTTGCCGTCCGGGTTCACGGTCCTAGGGGCGGCTTTGTTTGTCTTCTGGACGATATTCATGGCCGGGACCGCGAACTTCTACAACTTCATGGACGGGATAAACGGCATAGCCGGGCTCACGGGGGCCGCGGCCTTCACGCTCCTCTCGGTCTTTTCATTCCTTATCGGCAAGGACCATGCGATAAGCGTCCTCTCCCTTGTGGTCGCCGCGGCCTGCCTCGGGTTCCTGCCGTTCAACATGCCGAGGGCGCGGACGTTCATGGGGGATTCCGGCTCCATGTTCCTCGGTTTCCTCTTTGCCCTCTTCGCGTTCAGGCTGACCCACGGGCCCGGGGACCTTATCTGCATGGGTATGTTCCTCTGCCTCTTCTACGCGGACGCGACGGTGACATTGTACCACCGGTTCAGGAGGGGCGAGCGCATCGCTTCGGCCCACAGGAGCCATCTCTACCAGCACCTCGCGAACGAGCTCGGCTACCCGCACTGGGCCGTCTCTCTCATCTATTGCGTCCTACAGCTCCTCATCGGCGCGGCCGCGCTCGCCTCCTATTACGGATGCATATTCTGGCAGGCCTTCGTCGCCGCGGCCTTCTCCTTCGCGTTCATAGCCGCCTACAGGATAGTGAAGGAGATGAAGCCGAGGGGCCCTGCGCTATCCGAGACGATCGCCGGGAAGTTCAATAATTAACCTTAACGCCTCGGGATGTGACAACGGATACTCCATGAAACGCCGCGCCTCGATATCACCAGGAAGACTCACCCGGAAGACGAAAACAAGGGAAACGGGGGAGTATGAACGGACTCGTATCAAGGCTCATGTACCCGACGTATTTCAAGAGGTACGCCTTCTTTTTCATCTCGGACGTATTGATCATAACGGCGTCCCTGTATTTTTCGTTCCTGGTGCGCTTCGATCTGGATCTCGACAGCGGTCAGTATGATCTCATTTACGGCGTTTTGCCGCTTTTCCTCACGATAAAGCTCGCGGTATTCACGACCTTCAACCTCTGCAGGGTCACATGGAAGTACGTGGGGATAAAGGACCTCATGAACATGATAAGCGCTCTCCTGATCTCCGAAGCCCTTCTCGTCCTCCTGGTCTACCTCCCGGCGCCGGGAGAACGCCTGGTATCCCTGATAACCGTCCCGGGCGTGCGCCTATACGGGTTCCCGAGGTCGATATTTTTCATTGACGCCGCGAATACGCTCATACTCCTCTTTGTCCTCAGGATATCAAAACGGCTCTACCTCGAGGTCTTCAAAAAAAACGGGGCCTCCGGAGGCGGCATGAGGACGATCGTCATCGGCGCGGGGAACGCCGGAGAGATGATAATAAGGGACATGTCGCGGCAGGGTTTCGCGGGCTTCGACCCGATCGGGATACTCGACGACGAAAGGAACAAGACAGGCACGTACCTGCACGGCGTAAGGGTCCTCGGCCCGGTCGGTTCGCTCAAGCCGATGGTCCTCAGAAAGGGGATAGAGGCGGTGATCATCGCGATACCGTCACTCAACCAGAAGGCGCTCCGCTCCATCTACACCGCCGCGACCGAGGCGGGGGTGAAGACCGTCAAGATAGTCCCGCGCATATACGATTTTACAAGGCCGGAGGTCAACCTTAAAAACCTCGAATCGATCAGCGTGGAGGACCTGATCGGCAGGCAATCGGTCGAGGTCGATTACGCCGCGATAAACTCGTTCCTGAAGGGGAAAAACATCCTGATAACCGGCGCGGGCGGCTCCATCGGCTCTGAGATAACCGTGCAGGTCCTGTCGTCTGCGCCTGAAAGGGTCGCGCTCCTCGACATAGACGAGACCGAACTGCACAACCTTGAGATGAAGCTCAAGCGCATGTTCCCGCGCATCTTTTCAGGCGGAGCCTCGAAAGGCGCGGCGGACCGGGTCTCGTTCATTGTCGCCGACATAAGGGACTCCGGGCGCGTAAAAGAGGTCTTTGATTCCGTCAGGCCCGACATAGTGTTCCACGCCGCCGCGTACAAGCACGTGCCGATGATGGAGCACAACCCGACTGAAGCGGTAAAGGTAAACATCTTCGGCGCGCACTCCGTCGCAAAGGCCGCAGTTGAGAGCGGGGTCCGCAAATTCGTGATGATATCCACAGACAAGGCCGTCATGCCGACGAGCATAATGGGCGCGACCAAGCGCATGTCCGAGAACATCTGCAGGGCGCTGAACGGTGCCGGGAGGACCGAGTTCGTCTCGGTAAGGTTCGGCAACGTCCTCGGGAGCCGCGGCAGCGTCCTTCCGCTCTTCATGGAACAGCTCAAGAACGGCGGCCCCTTGACGGTCACGCACCGCGAGATGAAGAGATACTTCATGACCATACCCGAGGCGGTCTCGCTCGTCCTCCAGGCGTCGGTCATAGGCAAGGGCGGAGAGGTGCTCGTCCTCGACATGGGCGAGCCCATAAGGATCGTCGATCTCGCAGAGGAGCTCATACGCATAAACGGGCTCGAGCCGCACAGGGACATAGACATAGAGTTCATCGACCCCAGGCCCGGAGAGAAGCTATTCGAAGAGATACTCACGGCAGAGGAGGGCACCACGGCGAGCCTCCACAGGCAGATTTTCGTCGCCAGGAACAGCGACAGGCACACGGCAGAGGAAATGAAGGCGATATTGGAAGAGTTCGACTCGCTCATCCGTTCGCGCGCAAAAAACGTCGAGATAAAGGACCTCCTCAGAAAATACGTAAGGCACTTCGAGGAGCCGCGAATGGAGCCGGACGCCGCCGTTGTCGCGTTCGACAAGACCGAGGAGAGGCCCGCTGTCATGGTACAGGAGAAGGAAGCACTCGCATGAGCGCAAGCACGCCTCAAAATGACGCAGGGATAGCAGATTACCTCCGTGTGGTCTGGAAAAGGCGGACGGTCGTCGCCCTCTTTTTCGCCGCGGGCACGCTGATCTCGGCGGCCTCAACGCTTTTCATGACGGACATCTACAGGGCCTCGGCGGTAATAACGCCCGTGGGAGGCAAAGACACCGGCGGGTCCGAGATGTCGATGGTCGCCCAACAGCTCGGCGGGCTCTCCGGCATAACGTTCCCGGCTTCCCGCCCCTCTTCGGAGATAATAAGCCTCCTCAACTCGAACATACTGAGGGAAAAGGTCATAGAGAGCCATAACCTCCTTCCTGTCCTCTTCAGCGACAGCTGGGACGGAGAACGGATGAGATGGAAGGACGTGCAGAAGGGCGGATTGAGCGGACAGATAAATAAGGTTTTTTCCACCCAAGCGGCAGGGGCCTCCGACGCCGTAAACAGCGGCCCCACGCTCTGGGACGGGCTTAGAGAGCTCGACGGCATCGTGAAGGTATCGGCGAGCGCGAAGGACAATACCATCGCCATATACGCCGAGCACCGCGACCCGGCGTTCGCTTCCCGGCTTATAGAGCTATTCCTCTCGACACTCAACCATCACATGTCCGGAGAGGCGAAACGCGTGGCGCAGACGAACAAACGTTATCTTTTGGAGCAGCTCGGGGCCTCGAACGACCCTTTTATCAGGCAAAAGATATACAACCTCATCGCTCAACAGATAGAGGTCTACATGATGTCGGAGGTCAAGGAGAACTTCGCCTTCAAGGTCATAGACCCGCCGAGGGTCCCTGACAGGCGCTTAAGGCCCGCAAAGACCCGGTTCGTCGAGGCCGGGGCGGCGCTCGCGCTTCTCTGCGGCATATTCGCGGCGTTTGTCATTGAGTTCGCATCGATATTGAGGGGTAGAAAAAAAGTACCCGCCGAAGACGCATCAACCGCTGAATTGGCCGTTGACGAGGAGGCCGGGGGCGGCTGAGAAAGCGTCTCTGTACAGGGAAAAGGTCAGCCGCAACAACACCCGCGAGAAGGGTACAAGGGGGATGGATACATGCAAGTCGTATTAAGGGCTATTCTCATTCTGATAAGTCTCATCCTGTTAAACGGCAAGGCTATCGCCGAAGACAAGTGCGACGCGCTCAAGGCCGGGGGCGCGCCCCAAGAGATGCTCGTAAAGGCAGGGTGCGTCAAGCCCGACGGGGTCGAGGCCCCGTTAAAGGCCGCTACGCAAACGGAGACCAGGCCGCAAGAGAGCGCGCCGCCGCCTTCAAGCAACGCGCCGGTCTCACTGTTTGAAAGGTACTTATCGGCATCGTCCCCGGCTGAGCCCGCGATTACGCTCAAGCCCTTCGGATACGACCTCTTCACCGGTCCGACGCTGAACCAGAGCGCGGACCTGCCGGTCTCAAACGACTACATAATCGGCCCAGGCGACGAGATCTCGGTCCTCCTCTGGGGGAGGGTCAACGGCCAACACACGCTTACCGTGACGAGGGAAGGGACGATACTTTTTCCTAACATCGGCCCGTTAAATGTGGCGGGCATGACCTTCGATGAGATGAAAAGGTATCTCGGAAGGCAGTCGGCGAACATCATCGGGACCGATATAAGCGTGACGGCAGGCAGGCTCCGCTCCATACAGGTATTCGTGCTTGGCGAGGTCAAAAAGCCAGGCGCTTATTCGTTGAGCGCCATGTCGACGATAACGAACGCGCTCCTCGCCTCGGGCGGCCCGACTGAAATAGGGTCGCTCCGGAGCGTCGAGCTCAAGCGCGGGGGGAAGACGGTCTCAAAGATGGACTTCTACGGGCTCCTCCTCGGGGGCGACAGGTCGAATGACGCGAAGCTCTCCAACGGCGACGTGGTATTCGTGCCCACGGTCGGGCCGCTCGCCGCCATAGCGGGGAACGTCAGGAGGCCGGCGGTCTACGAGCTTGGTGAAAAGGCGGACCTCGCAACACTCTTAAGTCTCTCCGGCGGGATAATCCCCACCGCGTACACGCAAAAGGTGCAGGTCGAGCGCGTCGAGGGGAACGTGCGGAGGATAGTAGTTGATGTGAACGCTTCCGTTGGACAGCCCGTTGATTTCAAGCTCCAGGACGCAGACCTCGTCAAGGTGCTCTCGATCGTAGAGAGCGACGCGAACGCCGTCTACGCTCAAGGGAACCTCAAGCGCCCAGGCAAGTACGAACTGAAACCCGCGATGACTATCAAGGACATCGTTAAAGATGAATCCGACCTCCTCGATGAGACTTACCTCGACTATGGCGTTATAAAAAGGCCCGTGAACCCCGGCGGCGAGACGGTCCTCCTGCCGTTCAGCCTCCGTGAGATATTCAAGGGGTCGAAAGACGCCGACATGGAGCTAAAGCCCAGGGACACCATCGTCATATACTCCAAGTGGGAGTTCATGGAAAGGCCGCGCGTCTCAATCGCCGGTGAGGTAAGAAAGCCTGGGACATTCGAGCTTGAAGAGAACCTCACAATAAAGGACCTAGTCAAGAAGGCCGGGGATGTGACCGAGAACGCCCTCTTGAAGGACGCCGAGCTCTACAGGACGGACAAGAACACAAAAGATGTCCGGCTCTTGAAGTTCAACCTCTCGAAGGCGCTCGCCGGGGATCCCTCCGACAATCTTAAGCTCGTCGACGCCGACAGGGTAGTCGTGCATTCGTTCTGGGAGACCGGACCTAAGCCTCATGTAAACATAAGCGGCGAGGTAACGAACCCCGGCAAGTACCAGTACGCGGTCAACATGAATATAAGCGACCTCGTCTTCGCCGGAGGCGGCCTCCTTGAATCAGCCTATCTGGACGAGGCCGAGCTGACATCCCATGTGGTTATCGACGGAGAGTTCTCGACCTTAAGCGTTAGAAAAGTAAGCTTGAGAAAAATACTGACTGACGGGGCCGAAGACGCGCCTCTAAAACCTTTCGACAGCCTTTTTATCAAAAAGATACCTGACTGGGGGGCCGAGAGGTCCGTTACGCTCTCAGGCGAGGTCAGGTTCCCCGGTCGATACCCCATAAAAAAGGGCGAGCGTCTGAGCTCAATCATAGAGAGGGGCGGAGGGTTCACGGAAAAGGCGTACTTGAAGGGCGCGGTCTTTACCAGAGAGTCCGTAAGGGCCGCCCAGCAGGAAAGACTCGACGAATACACGAGGAGGCTTGAGACGGAGCTCTTGTCAAGCTCCGCGTCCAAGACCGAAACATCGCTCTCAGACGAGACCGCGAAGCACTCTGATGCCGCAACTGAAAGAAAAAGGGCCCTTATCGCAATGATGAGGGACGCTAAACCGGCGGGCAGGGTCGTAGTCAGGCTCTCAGAGGTCGACCGCATGAAGGAAACGACGCAAGACATCGCGCTCGAAGGAGGTGATAAGCTCCACGTCCCCGAGCGTTCGGCTGTCGTGAACGTATCGGGCTCCGTAGTCAACCCGGCCTCTTTTATCTTTGAGCCAGGGATGGGGATAACCGAATACATAGGAAAGGCGGGGGGGGCCTCAGAGACAGCCGATATGGACAGGCTCTATGTAATAAAAGTGGACGGCTCTTCCATAACGCCCTCCTTCGGCTCATTCGACTTCGAATGGAACTCCACGTCTCACACATGGGACGCGCTCTCTTTCACCTCAAGGCTCGACCCAGGCGATACCATCATAGTGCCGGAGGAGATCGAGCGCATCGCCTGGATGAGCGAAATAAAGGATCTCACGCAGATACTCTATCAGATAGCGGTAACCGCCGGCGTCATCATCGTCGCATTCTGACCTGGGGACGTGTGAGGGGGTGGCGTTCAGTGAAAGGATGTTTCGGGGGTGAGTGGGGATGAGCAGAGGGGGGAGGGGGCAGGGGAGTGACCTTTAAAAAAAACATCATCTTCGCGTCCCTCGCGCTCTTGATAGTACTGTTGGCGCCCATGACATGCGCCGCAGGCATGGGCGCCATAAACATCCCCGTCGGAAGTCCCATTTACGCGCACCTGGAGACGCTCGAATCATACGGGCTCATAAGAACGGCGCTCCTCTCAACAAAGCCGTTCACCTATAAAGAGGTCTCGCGTCTCGCAACTGAGGCGAGGTCAAGGTGGGCAAGGCTCGATGAGACCGAGCGGACGCGGCTTAAGTCCGCCTCTGTCGCCATATCGAAGCTCGAAAGGGAGCTTGAAAACCTTCTGCCGCGCATAGAGTCCCTGTCGGTCAAGCCAGTCGCAAACCCTTACGTAAAATATTTTTATCTCTCCAAAGACATACCCGTCCCTCCCGGCATAGCGAGGGGCGGCGACTCTTTAAGAGAGGGCTCAAACGCGAGGGCGGGTCTTGGCCTCATGGCGGGCTCTGATTATCTATCCTTCAATCTTTCCCCTGAGTACAGGCTCTCGGAAGACTCATCCGACTTTGAGGCGAGGTCTGCATATATCATAGGGAGCCTCTCCGGTATCGAGGCCGAGGCCGGCAAGGACCCGATGTGGTGGGGGTCCTCCTTCCACGGCTCGCTCATCATGAGCGACAACGCCGAGCCGTTCGAGTCCGTGAAGATAACCTCAAGCCGTCCTTTCCTCCTCCCCTGGGTATTCAAACGCCTCGGCCTCGTGAAACCTACCGTCTTCCTCGCCCGACTTGAAGAGGACAGGGACTACCCCAGGGCCTCGCTCCTCGGCATGAGGCTGGACTTAAGGCCCGCGCCCGTCTTTCAGATAGGATTCAGCCGCGTATTCATGTTCGGAGGAGAGGGGAGGAGGGGCTTGAGTCTGAGCGAATGGGGAGAGATATTTTTCGTCTCTGACAGCGCTGACCACTCTGACTCGCCGATCAACGGCAACCAGCTCGCTTCCATTGACGCCTCCATCGTATATCTGAACAAGATAAAGTACCTCCCGTTCGCCTCCATGAAGCTCTACACCGAGTGGGGGTTCGAGGACTCCTCCGGCGATACAAAGACCCCTAGCGGCCAGGCTTCCCTCCTGGGCGTCTTTTTCAAGGACATGGCGTATGACGGGCTCGACTTGAGGGTAGAGTGGGCCGACACCGCCCATAACGAAAGGTACGGCCCGCTCTGGTACGAGCACGGGGTGTATTTTACCGGATACAGGTACAATGGCCGCGAGATCGGCCACCACATGGGCGGGGACGCGCGCGACCTCTTTGCGAGGGCCGAGTATCTTTTTTCAGAGAGCACGAGCGGCGGCCTCGAGTTCGACTACGAGCGCTCCGGCGTCCATGGGGAGAGCCCTGAGACCTCAAGGTGGATCGGGGCCGACGTCACGAGATCGTTCGGGGATGTCTCGGTCAAAGGCATCGTCGGCGTCACGAACGGGGACGAAGGGGGCGGGGCCTTAATAGGCATCGAGGTCTCCTCGATATTCTGAGGGCACGAAGGCGTAAAAGATCAGGGACAAAAAATTATTGACATCAAAATCGTATTTTGAGATTATAATTTACTCAGTGGGGGGTGCGAGTGAGGCCGTTAAGCGGAGTGATACACCGGCCCTGACGCTCTAACCCCTTGAAAAACCTATCAAGCCCCCGTAGCTCAGATGGATAGAGCAGCAGATTCCTAATCTGTTTGTCGGACGTTCGAATCGTCTCGGGGGCGCCAGACCTGACGGCCGGGGTAGCACCCGGCCTTTTTTTTTACTTCTTTTTAACGGCGACCTGCCAAAGGCGGCCTCGCCCGCCTTAAGCCCGATAATCTGAACTTGTCAAAAATCATATTCCCTTATGTGCGGAGATGGTAATATCGCGCCCATGAGCAAGCTTATCCCGGTCATCCTCATACTCGCCTTTCTCTTCACATGGCTCCGCCCTTTAGCGTCATCCGCGGCTCCGGGTGTGATGATATGTCCCATGTCCGTTCATGAGTGCACGCACGGGGAGTCGTGCCCCATGCACAGGAAGAAGGCCGTAGTTCCTTCAGCTCATGAAGCCCATTCAGCCCACGATGGGGCCGGGACCCATGCCGACAATAAAATAAGCCACGATTCAGAAAAACATCTCTGCGGGACGTTCTACAGGTGCGACACAGGCTCGACCCCCGAGAACGCATCGTGGAACACGATGGACCTCGCCTTTGTAAAGTCATCGCCTTTTGACCTTAATGAGTCGATAGATGATCTGACCTTCGCCATGCCTGTTCGAGACGTCATCGCCGCAACCGCTCGCATAGACAAGCCCCCGCGGCCTTCCTCATTTCTCAAGTAGTCGGAAATGGTTTCTTTCAAGGCCCGATAGGCAAGACCTTGCCTCTTAAGGAGGTGCGCCTTTTTCGCGGTCTCGGTGCGTCTTTCCGCAAACCTGCGGGGGGCAGAGCCTATGGCATTTCAAAAAACATACTGGAGGGTCCTAAATTGAAGCTAAAAAACATCATCCGGTTTTCACCGGTCCTGCTTGCGTCTTTTTTCGCCTTCTCGTTTTCTGTACCCGCGTACTCCTGCGATTACTGCCTCCTGTCACAGGGGATATCTCCTCTCGAAACGGTCAAAGGGACCGGCGTGCGCGTAACCGAGCGCTATTCGTCTCTCGACAGCGTATACAAGGGGACAAATGAAATCGAAAACCCAGGGGCAAAAGAGGAATACTTTACAACTGAGTTTTCAGGCTTTTTTGGCATCACCGATGACCTCGTGCTTATTGCGAACCTCCCTTACAAAAAGACGAGACTCGACGGCCACCTGCATGTGCATTCAGACGGCGAGGCAGAGGCCCATCCCGACAAGGGAGAAGAGACGGGCCTCGGAGACGTCTCTCTGCTGGCGAGATATACGTTCTACAGGGGCCATTCGCTCGAGATGACGAACACGATAGCAGGTGTTTGGGGCGTGAAGCTCCCGACGGGCAAGACCGACGGCAGGACAGAGGACGGGGCCGACTTTCTCGACGCCCATCTTCAGCTCGGCACAGGCTCGACCGATCTCCTCGTCGGTCTCTCATTCAGCCACGCCCATGAAAGGGGCAGTCTGTCAGGCAACGTCCTCGCCGCGATAACAGGGGACGGCGAGGCCGGCGATATCGACCACAGGTTCGGCAACACGCTGAACTACGACCTTACCGGCAAATACAGGGTCTACCCCTCTTCCGTTTCACCCGCCGGACAACAGTACTTTGTCGCGCTCGGCCTTAACGGCGAGGTCATGGACAGGGAGGTCGAGGGAGGCGGAGAAGTTGATGATTCCGGAGGGCACAAACTCTATCTGACCCCCGGGGTCCAGGCCGTGATCGGAGAGCACCTTACGATAGAGGCCTCGTATCACCACCCGGTCTACATAAACGTAAACGGGACTCAGATAGTCGAGGACAGGAAGATCACAGGGGGGATCTCCTATATATTCTAAACTAAAAGGGGCCGGGCAAAAAGCCCGGCCCCTTTTTTGCGGAGAGGCGCTATGAAATACCTTTTTCCTGGACTACTGTCGATATTCCTCTTCGCGACCTGTTCTTACGGGGTCGACAGCGCCCATCTCAAGGCCGCCGGCGTACAGGAGATGAGCCAATCCGCCCCGGACTTCACCTTAAAAGGGCCCGGAGGAAAAACTGTAAATCTACGGGAGCTTAAGGGAAAGGTCGTAATGCTCCACTTCTGGGCGACGTGGTGCAAGCCGTGCAAGGATGAATTCCCGCTCCTCGAGAGAGTTTACGAGGGGTTCAAGGGCAGGGGCTTTGCGCTGTTGACTATAGCGATAGACCCCGATGAGACCCGCGAAGGAATAAACTCGTTTGCAAAGGGGCTTGGAGGGAATTTTCCGGTCTATCTGGCTTCTGAAGGGGACGTGCCGGACAAATACTGGGCATGGGGGGTCCCTTCCACCTATTTCATAGACAAAGGCGGGAATATCATCGGAAAGGCAATAGGGCCGAGGGACTGGGGCTCTCCTGGCGTTGAAGACCTTATTGAAGCCTTGTTGCGGGAGTAGTAAGACCCCTATCGCGCCTCCTCAAGCCACCCTCCTTGTTAAGTCCCCTGTTCTCTGATATAAATTGAGTGGAACTCCTTACCGTACCGTATGAAAAAGGCCCCTTCCACATACGCCAGGAATATATTGATATTTGTGCCCCTCCTGCTCCTCGTCCTCTCATGGCTCTATGCGGGAACCGAGGAGTACTTCAGCTCGACAAAGTTCTGTGTCTCCTGCCACTCCATGACCTATCCTGAAAGGGAATTGAGGGCCTCGACACACTTCGGCCCGCTCGGTTTCTCGCCCGAGTGCGGGGATTGCCACCTGCCGCCGGGGTTTTTCGAGAGGGCAACGACCCACGCCATCGACGGCGCAAAAGACATGGTGAGCAATTTCAGATACAATATCAGGAGCGAGGAGGAGTTCGACAAGCACCGCGCAGAGTTCGCGCACAAGGCCAGGGTCAGGCTCAAAAAATGGGACAGCTCTCCCTGCAGGACCTGCCACAGGAACCCGGTCCCGAGAAACGATTGGGCCCGCCCCTTCCACGAGGAGATGAGGGGAGGCAAAAAGACCTGCATAGACTGTCATCAGAACATCTTCCATAAGAAGGTCCCGGAAGAAGACCTGGAGAGGGGGATCGCTGAGGGCAGGATAGTGGAGAGGTGAGCTTCAGGTAATTAAAATGGTTGTAAATTGAATTGTTACAGGATGAACTTGACAAAAATTATCAGGGAGGCGTCATGTCAGTCGAGGCCTATGTATTCATAGAATGCGAGCACGCAAAATCAAGGGAGGTCCTTGAGCACCTCCTTAAGATAGCGGGCGTCAAGGACGCGAAGATCGTGACCGGCCCCTACGACCTCATAGCCCTGGTGCAGGCGTCAAACTTCAAAATATTGGGGGATGTTGTGATAAGCAGGATACAGGCGGTGAACCACGTGAAGCGGACGCTTACGAACGTGATCATAGAGTAGGGCGGGGGGACTTAAGGTCTTTCTTGAAGCCGTCAGGCCCTCTTCTAGTATTCAAAGTACCCTTCGAGCTGTACGCTCATCTTTTTTACGGTATCTTTCACATCGTCCAGGACGGCATGGTCGACATTGGCGGCCCGGAGTATATCCGAGTGCCTGGGTGAGATTATGGTGAACTGCCCGGAGCAGTCGTTACCTTCCGATATTACCAGGTCCGCGAGATATACCATCGGGACGAGGCATGAAGGCTTGCCTGTCTTTACAGAGGAGAGGTAGATCTCCGGGTTGTGGTGGAACCTTATCGAATTTACGCAACTCTCGGGTAGTTTGCACCTGTCTGCGAACCATGAGCCCGCCTCGGGGTGCGCGGCGCCGAACGTCTCCTCCTCGACGGAAAGGAGGCTATGTACGTCGCACCCTATTACTTCCAGGTACTGCCTTCCGAATATCTGATAGAGTATCGGCCTTCCTATGTCGTGGAGGAGTCCGGCGAGAAATGCGCTGTCCCTGCTGACGCACCCGGTCTTTTCCGCGAGGAGGACGGAGCCCATCGCCACCTCGAAGGAATGCCTCCAGAGGGAGACTATGTGGGGGCGTTTTTCCCTGTCAAAGACATCAAAGACCGCGGTCGAGATAGCTAGCCCCTTTACCATCTCGAAGCCGAGGACGAGTATCGCCTGTGAGATGGAATTTATCTTTCTCGGGAAGCCGTAATATACGGAGTTGGAGATACCTACGACCCTCGCGGCTATCGACTGGTCGTGCTCGATCACACGCTCGAGCTCGCTGACGGAGGAGTTGGAGTCCTCTGTTACTTCCATTATCTTCTTTAAAATCGAAGGGATAGTGGAGATCTTTATGATCTCGTATATCCTGCTCAATAGTTCTTCTCTTTTAGTGCTCATCGCCGGCCCCGAACCAGATATTTGGATAATCTTATATCGACATAAACGCGTAAAACTTTATGGTTTTTGTGAACAAAAGGGACAAGGCCGGTACGCCTGTATATGGCGCGGGTGAGTCGGTCCTACTACGCGGTCTTGATCGATGTCATCAGATACGTGCCGCGACGGGCCGGGAAAACCTCAGGTGTTTTTTTATTTGATATTTCAATCTGTTACGCTGGCAAGGCCAGAGTTTCCCCAAGAAGTAATATAACTTGCCGTCAAACATACCGCCGGATATTAAAAATACATCGAGCATATTACTATACAAAACATAAGTGCAAAAATTGTAATAATGTATTTTATAAATAGGGCGCTAAAAAGGTGTATTCTTAATAATTAATTGCAGGTTTTTTCAGAACCGATCTGAAGTAAGCGCCACGTCATCAAGCACCCGAATAAATGTCGCATAATGGATATTATGTCAAATTACACCGGGAGGAATAGGCGCGTCTATGGATCCGTTTCTACAGCCGGTTCAGGCTCGGAAATGGCCCCCTATCCCCTCGGGTGTTTTGACTTGTGCAGGTTTTTAAGGCGTTCGTTCGTGATATGGGTGTATATCTGGGTGGTCGAGATGTCGGCGTGGCCGAGCATCGCCTGGACGAGCCTAAGGTCAGCTCCGCCTTCGAGGAGGTGTGTAGCGAACGAATGGCGTATGATGTGCGGCTTGATCTTCCTTTTATCAATCCCTGCAATCAGGGCCGCGTTCTTTATGATGACCCAGAAGTTCTGGCGCGTCATGCGTGTGCCCCGTGCCGTCACGAAAAGGAACTTGTTCTGCCTCTTCTTGAGAATAACGGGCCGGGCTTCATCCAGGTACCTCTTTAGCCATATCAGCGCCGCCTCTCCCAGAGGCACGATCCTTTCCTTCGACCCCTTGCCAAAGGCCGTCAGATACCCTGCCTGGAGGCTCAGGTCGTTGAGCTTTAGCGTCACAAGCTCCGAGACCCGGAGGCCGGTTGCGTAGAGGACCTCGAGCATCGCCTTGTCCCTTGATCCAAGGGGCGCATCGGGTTTAGGGGCCGAAAGGAGCCTCTCTACCTCTTCGAATTTAAGGAACTCCGGGAGCTTCCTCTGTGCCTTGGGGATGTCAATGGAAGTGCACGGTGAGAGCCTTACATGGCCTTTTTTTACGAGGAACTTGTAAAACGCACGGAGCGCGATGAGGGCCCTTGTGTAGGACCTGACGGATAGCCCGTCGTCTTTAAGGCGTTTAAGGTGCCCGGAGATATCCGAAGGCGCGGCGGCGTCAAGGACCGCGCCCTTTTCATCGATATACGCCTTGAACCGGAGGAGGTCACGGCAGTACGACGCCCTGGTGTTCTCGGAAAGCCCCTTTTCCACGACGATATAGTCGAGAAAGGAGTCTATGAGCGAGGGGCCTTCCATGCCTCAACCCTTCCCCCCGTCCTGCCTCTCGGTGAGGGCCTTGTGTAGGAGGTCGGCCATCTCCTTCAGCCGCTCCTTGTAGAATATCTTCTGCCCGAAGATGTCCTTGACGTAGAAGATGTCCGCGGCGTCGTCGCCCTTGGTCGATATCTTGGCGATGTAGATATACA
>JACREV010000140.1 GCA_016218095.1 Deltaproteobacteria bacterium
AGGTGGCTTTTGAGCCTCACTATCTCCTCGCTTATCGCCGTCCTGTCGGCGAAGACGGCGGCCTCCAGGAGTATCCGGGACTCGTCCACGCGGTCCTTCAAGAACTTCTCCATCTCATCTTTAAGCCTCTGCCTGTAAGCCTCGAGCACCTTGGGCGCGCGCGCCTCTATGTTGAAGAGGAGCCCTTCGAGCGTCTCTATCATCGCAAAGAGGTCGGCCTTTAAAGCCTTGCCTTCGGCGACCCTCCACGCCTCGAGTTTTTCAAAGGCCTCGTCGAGACCTTTTTTTACGGACTCCCAGTCCTTCTCCGCGATAGAGTCCTTCTTCTCGACCGTGAATATGTCCTTCAGCCTGAAGAGCGTCTCTATGTCGAGCGCGCCCTTAAGACCGAATTCCTTCTTCACGTCCTCCGCGGCGTCCATATATGCCTTCGCGAGCGGGAGATTGAGCTTCAACGCCGGGGCCTCGGCCGAGACCGCGTTTATGAATATCGAGAACGCGCCCCTCGAGAACCTCTTTTTTATCTCATCCCTTATCTTTCCCTCGAACTGGTAGAACCTCTCGGGCATGCGGAGGCTTATGTCGATGAACCTGTGGTTCAACGACTTCGCCTCTATCGAAAATGCGTCTCCCCCTATCTGGATGTCCCCCCGGCCGTAGCCGGTCATTGATTTGGCCATGTTGCATCTTCTCCGTTTGATCTCTCCTAAGAGCCTCCGCCCGTCGGCCTTGCGGCCAGGAGCCTCTTTCTTATCTCCACAAGGAGGGAGCGCATCTCTTCTGTCCCGTAGTCGGGGTACGTCCACTCGAGGGTCTTGAAACCCTTGCCCCTCTCGTACATGAGCGTCACCTCGGCGTAGACCCCGCCTCCGACGTAGACCCTGTGCGAAAAATTCTTGCAGGAGGCGAGGACAAGCTTTTCAAGGGCGATATAGCCCGGGTCGATGTTGACTTTTCTTGCCCCCGCTTCAGCGAACTCGCCCTCCATGGCGTTCGTGAGGAGCTTTATGGAAGAGAGGTCCCCCGGAGACACCTGGCGTGAAAAGGAAAGGACCTTTCTTGTAAGCGGGGACCCGATCTCGCCGCTGTAGTAGTCCGTATCGAGCGCAAACGGCCCGCTCAATACGTCTATCGCCCCGAAGCGCTCTTCAAGCCTCTTGAACACCCCGGGGAAGAGCCGCGCGTCAGCCGTAAATACCGAGACGATGAGCTTTACGGCATCCGGCTCCTTGGGCGCGGTCATCTCGCCTTCTTTAGCCCCGCCTCCACGGCCGCGGCGAGCTCCTCGGGCGCGACCGTCGCCGTGCCGACCTTGCCGACGACGACGCCGGCCGCGAAGTTGGCTATGACCGCGGCCTCCTTATAGCTGGCCCCTGAGGCGAGCGCGAGCCCGAGCGCGCCTATGACCGTGTCTCCGGCGCCGCTCACGTCAAAGACCTCCTGAGCGACGGTCGGTATGTGGGTCTCGGAGTTCTGCTCAAAGAGGCTCATCCCGTTCTCCCCGCGCGTGATCAAGAGCGCCTCGCACCCGAGCTTGTTGAAGAGGACCTCCCCGGCCCTGTGGAGCGAGGCGTCGTCGGTTATCTCTACACCCGAGGCGAGAGAGGCCTCGAGGTTGTTGGGCGTGACTATGGAAACGCCCCTGTAGTAATCGAAGTGCTCTACCTTCGGGTCGACCGCTATGGGCCTGTCGAACTTCCTCGCCGCCTCGACCGTGTCCTCGACGAGGGACTCGGTTATGAGCCCCTTGGCATAATCCGAGATTATGACGAGGTCGGCGGACCTTACCGCCTTTTTTATGTAGTTGAAGACCTTTGCCGTGGAATCCGGCTCTATCCTGTCCTTCTTTTCCCTGTCGAAGCGGACGACCTGCTGGTTGTGGGCTATGACCCTCGTCTTTATCGTAGTCGGCCTTTTGGCGTCGGCTATGATACCCTCTGTCGGTATCCCCTTCTCCTTGAGCGCGGCGATGAGCTTCTTGCCGTCGTCGTCCCTGCCGACAACACCCGTCACAAGGGATTTGCCCCCGAGCGAGTGTATGTTGTTGACGACGTTGGCCGAGCCGCCGAGCATGAGGGATTCGGAGGTGACCTCGACGACCGGGACCGGGGCCTCGGGGGAGATGCGGCGCACCTTGCCCCAGATGAAGTGGTCCATTATGAGGTCGCCGATGACGAGTATCCGGGTGTCCCGGAACCGCTCGATTATCGTTCTCGCCCTTTTAAGACTTAAAAGGTGTCTCATCCTGTTATCTTCAGCCCTTCCACGAGATCCAGAAATTCCCCGACGGTCCTTTCCATCGGGTGCCTCAGAGCTTCGACCCTTGCGAGCCTTCCGGCTTCAAGCCTCGCGCCCCTGTCGAGGAAGAGCGAGACCTTTGCCGCGACCTCTTCGTGGTCGGTCGGCTCCTCGACTATCCCGCCGCTCTTTCCGTCTTCTATCAGCTCCGAAACGCCGCTTATCCGCGAGGTCACGACCGGAAGGCCGGCCGCCATCGCCTCAAGGCACGCGTTCCCGAACGGCTCATATATCGTCGGGAGCAGGAATATGTCGCCTGCCTGGCAGTAGTTGTACGCCCCTTCGACAGGCCCCTTGAAGATCACCCTGTCCGCCACGCCTGTCCTCTTTGCCTCGTCGAGATACCTGGCCGTATCCCCCTTGCCTATGGCCATGAGCTTTACGTCAGCATCTTTAATGAGGCTGAGCGCCCTTATAGCGTACAGCAACCCTTTTCTCTCAAAACCAGAGCCGATGAAAAGGATGAGGACCGTATCCCCGGCTATGCCGCAGGACGCCCGCAGTCGCGCCCTTTCGGCCTCGTCAGGGGGCTTCAACAAAGCGAAGTCTATCCCGTTGTATATAACACATATCTTTTCGGCTGGCAAACCATAATGCCTTATAATCTCGTCCTTTACCCTCCTGGAATTGGCCACGACGGCTTTGAGCCCCGGGTCCTTGAACAGCCTCTCTTCGAGCCTCAAGATCACCTTGTGCTTGGGGCTCAAGGACAGCGACGCCCTCTTAAGCGCCGAAGCGGTCCTTCCCCTCTGTATGAGCCACTCCCTGTGGCAACCGTCGCCGGCGCGGTATATGTCCTGCGAGAACGTCCGCTCCAGGCTCAAGGTAAGGTCGGGCCTTACCCGTTTGACCTCTCTCGCCACGTTCGTCGCGAACCTCAATGGACGGAGGAACGCGGGCCCGCCGGCGTCGATCTTATGGATCGTGACGCCCTTTTCCCCCTCCCACGACGACGAAAAGACGTCGAGCCTGTGCCCGCGATCGAGGAGCTTCGAGATGAACCTCTGAAGGAAGACCTCGGCCCCGCCGTAGGGCGTGTACTTCATCCGTATGAGGCCTATCCTCAACTCGACCGCTCCTTTCGCTCCGCGCCCGAAAGAAGCGATTGAAGGGCCGAGAAGGCCTCTTCGGCTGTAACGTCGGAGGCCCTCCGCGTGCCCTTCTGGAGTATGCGGTGGTCGACACCCCAGGGCGACCACTTGACCGGGTCGGTCGAGCCCCAGACCGCGACGACGGGCTTGCCGAGCGCCGCGGCTATGTGCATGGCGCCGCCGTCCGGCGTGACGGCTATTGCCCCCGCGCTCATCGCGGCTACGAGTTCCTGGAGGTTCTCCGTCCTGTAGGGGAAGGGCTTCCTTTTCATGTTGGAGATGAGCCACTCGGCCGCCCCGTCGTCTCCGGGATGGAAACGGTTGTCGGAAGCGCCGGGCGACCAGAGGAGCATGACCGGGAGCTTGAGCCGCTCGTCTATCAGGGCCCCGAGTTCCCTGTACCTCTCAAGGGGCCACCTGTTCTCGGGCTTCCTCGAGCTTATCTGGAAGATCACCGCGTCTTCGGGGTTTTTAAGGCCGAGCCTTTTCAGATAGACAAAGGCCTTCTCCCTCTCCAATGGTGCGGGGTTCAACACCATCTTCGGCGGCCTCCCCTTGACCCCGAAGGGCGCAAGGAGCCCCATTACGGCCTCGACCTCGTGGAGGCCGTCCGGAGGAGCGGGGAGCCGCCGATTAAGGAAGAGCCTCGCCGAGGAGTCCTTCGCCGACGCGTAGCCGACCCGGAGGCGCGCGCCGGATAGGAAGGCGAGCCTCGCCGCCCTCTTTGAATAGTCATAACTGCATGCTATCGCCGCGTCGAACCTCTCGGCGCGCAGGCGCATAAATAGCGCGAGGTTCTTCAAGTGCGCGGAAAGGGACCCGCCTTCGCTGTGCTTCGCCTTCTCATAGACGAACACCTTGTCGATGTCCGGGTTGTTCGCTACGACGTCCGCGTTGTAGGAGTTGACGAGGACCGCCACACTGCACTCGGGGCGGGCGAGCTTCAACGCCCTTATCGCCGGGGTCGTGCATACGAGGTCCCCGATGTTGTCCCTCCTGATGAAGAGCGCCTTTTTCATCTCCGGTCCGTTCAAAAAAAATTACCCCCGCGCCCGCGTTGAAGGAAGCGGGGGGGTGGCGCCGCATGCGGACAGGGCGGTCAGGTCCAGGGCCGATCGGAGCGCCCTGTCAGGTTGAAGGCCGTAGCCGCAAGGAGCCCCATGATAAGCGTAAAGAAGATCGCGTGTTCGTGATGGAGCGTCGTGTTCGTGATCCCGGCGACTATGACGATCACGTACACCCCGAGAGCGCCGTACCATACGGACCTGCCGTAAAGCGATTCGGAGCCCCTTAAGCCACGGGCCTTCCAGAGGAGCGCCGCCGCTCCTCCGAGCACCGCCGCGAGCGCGGCCGCGCCTATGGCCCCGTTCTGAACGAGGGTGTTTATGTACAGGCTGTGGGCGTGTCCGAGGGTGGCCTTCTCGTGGCCTGAAAGGTAGTAGTTGTTGAGCCCTATGCCTGCGACCGGATGGGCCTCGAAGGTCTCGACCGAGAGCGCCCATGCCTTGAACCGCTCGCTGTCGTACGCGCCCCTTTTCACGTTCAGGGGCGAATAGAAGTACCCTATCGTGCATACGGAGATCACGACAAGGAGCGCGAGCGCCTTGGACTTCGAGCACGAGTACCTGGCGACGAGGACCGATACGGAGGCGGCCATGAACGCGAGGAACGACCCGCGCGACGCCGTAAAGAGGAGGATTATCATGAAGAAGACCGCGACACACGCGAATAGGACGCGCTCGGAGCGGGTGCGGCTGAAGAGGAAGAGGCTTAAAGATAACGCCGCGGCCATCGAGACGAATATGCCAGTATGGTTCGAGTGGCCGAGCGAGAGTATCTCAAGGGGCTTTCCCGTCCACTGCATCGCGGCCACCCCCCAGAGCCCGCCCATGGCAAGGGAGGCGAGGAGGCCCCATATGACCGCCTTTCCCTCGCCCTCGGCGCTTATGGAGTTCGCGGTTACGAGGAATACCGCGCAGTACCTGAAGACGTCCCAGAGCCCCTTCAAGCTCGCCTTCTGGTCGAGTGCGGTTACGGTCGAGACGACGCCTGAGAGGAAGAGCGCGAGGAGGCCGAACCCGAATGCGGTGACGATGAACCCCTTCTTCCTCCTGAACGACAGGAGGAACCCGAGTACGGCTATGCCGAAGCCTATGTTCTTAACACCCTCGGAGAGCGGGAGCGCAACGGCCATTATGAAAAGCCCGACGAGGTCGAGCCTCTCCGTAAATGCGGCGAATTCGTTTTTAATGACTCCCTCGATGCCTCTCATCGCTGGGCCTTTTTGGGGTTCCTGAAATGAATGACCTTCGCTGTCTTCTGCCTTCCGGTCCTTATCGAATCGAGGACCCGCTGTAAGACTTCCTCGGGCAGTATCCCCCTCATGCAGTCGTTTTGCGGGAGGGCGCAGGCCTTCGACCTGCACGGAGCGCACGGGAGGGCCGCCGTCATGACAACGCTCTCGTTGTTAACCGGCCCGGAGACCTCCGGGTCGTCAGGGCCGAAGAGGGCGATCGTCGGGGTGCGGAGCGCCTGCGCGAGGTGCATGAGGCCCGAGTCCGTCGTCACTATGGCATCGCTTAATGAGATGAGCGCGGCAGAGCCCCTTAAAGAGAGCCTTCCCGCGGCGGAGACGGCGCCGGCGGGCAAGGCGGAGGCTTCGGCCGCCTTCGCCTCCCTCGGGCCGCCGAGGACCACGGTCGTGAACCCCGCGACCTTCGCGAGGGCCGAGAAGGTCCCGGTGTGGACGAGGGGCCACCACTTGTTCCTCTTTGAACCGAACGGGTGGAGCGTGATGAGCCGCTCGTCCTTTATCCCGTTATCAGAGAGGAACGCCCTCGCCTCGAGGAGGTCCTCCTCGTCGAGAAAGAAATCCATGTGCCTGCCGTGCGGCGCTATCCCGAGGGCCGAGAGGTTCTTAAGCCTCGCGTCTACAAAGTGCGTCCCAGGCGACTTCATCCTGACCGGGTTTGTAAAGAGGAACGCGAAGCCGCTCTCGGCAGGGCCTATCCTCCAGGGCGCTTTGGTCATGTAAGCTATGGGGCCGGCGTCCGGGTCGTTGGAATGGAGGGCTATGACGAGGTCGAACGAGCCCGCCTTGAGCTCCTTAAGAAACCACGGGAGCTTCAAGAGGTATCCGAGGTTTATCCTTCCGGGGTATTTTATGAACGCGTCGACGCACGCATTCCCGGAGAGCACCTCCCGCGCGGCGACGCTTACGAGCGCGGTGACCCGCGCATTCGGGAAGTTCCTCCTGACGGCCCTTATGGCCGGGGTGGACATGGCGGTATCGCCTATCGCAGTCGTCGTCATGACAAGGATGGATTTTACCCTTGACCTGTCCAGCGGGATGCGCGGCCCTTCCCTGCCGGAGAACGCCTTGAAGGCGAGTTTGAGTATTAGGTGGTGGAGCTTCATCTACGGCTTGAACCGTCCTGCCTTTCACAAGAGGTATGAGAAGCCGGGCGCGGGTCTTTAAGCCGCCCCGAAAGCAAAAATATCTTTACCGGATAGCCCGGCTTGGCGCTTGAGGCCGGGCCCGCTAAAACTTGAGCGCCTCTCTCAATGGCGCGGCCTTCGGTGCGAGCGCGAGCCTTTCGCGGATGACCCCCATGACCTCTTCGGCCTTTAAATCAGTGAGGCAGTCGCTTTTGCCCGACCCCTTGCACCCTTTTTTTCCGCACGGGACGCATTCCCATCCCCTCTGGATGATCGTATGCGCGCCGGAGGTCTGCACCCCCCCGAGCCCCGTGTAAGGAGACTGGATAGAAGCCTCCCCGTCGCCGCCGAAGCTCGCGCCGGGCCTTGAGTTCTCCGCGTTGTCCCACGGCCCCCAGTCGAACGCGCCGCTCGGCCCGAAGAGCGCGACGACAGGCGTGCCTACGGCCGCGGCTATGTGCATAGGCGCGGTGTCCACCCCGAAAAAGAGGGCCGCCCTCCTGGACAACGCCGCGAGGCCCTTTAAAGATATCCTACCTGAGAGGTCGACGGGTCTTGTCCTCATCAGGGAGATTATCGAAGCTACCTTGTCGAGCTCCCTTATATCAGGCCCGGAGGTGACGACCGCCCTCAAGCCCGCGTCCTGTATCGCGTCCATTACCCGAGCCATGCCTTCGTCCGTCCAGCACTTGTAGAACTCCGAGGCGGTCGGGTGGACGTGCACGAAAGGGGCTTCCGAGCACCCGGCCTCCTTGAGGACCCTATCCACGAGGGCCTCGACAGAGGGCGGGGTGTAAATATCGACTGAGAGGCCGTTCCTGCCTATGCCGAAGGCCTCAAGGAGCGATAAATCGCGTAAGACCACATGCTTCAACTTCGGCCTCTTCGCCAGGTGCGTGTAGAGGTGTTTCTTCCCGGCAAAGCCCTTGCCCGCCGGGTCGAAGCCGAGCCTGTATCTCGCGCCGGTCATAAACCCCAGGAGCGCCGGCCTGTCACCGCTCGTAAGGTCCACCGTCATGTCGAAGCCGCGGCCACGGAGACCTTTCAAGAGCCGGAGCTCCCCTCCGACCCTCCCCGTAAAAGACCCGCTTTTGACCCCCCTCTCGAAGACGATTATCTCGTCGATGAGCGGGTTGAGGGTCAGCATCTCTTTAGTGCCGGAATTTACGAGCACCGAGACATTGGCCTCAGGGAACGCCCCCTTCAGGGCCTTTATGACCGGGACGGTAAGGAGCACGTCTCCGATGAGCCTGAGCTTCAGAACGAGTATCTTTTTTACGCCTTTGAATTCCACGCGCGCGCCTGTCCGGGTCTTCCGTAAAATACGCCTGAGGCCAGGGTTCCGGTACCGGATATTGTACTCTGTCGAAGTCCTAAAAGCAAGAGAAGCGCCTGAAGCGCGAAGAGCCTCCTCCGGGTCGCTTACTCACGGATTTCAAAGCCAAATCAAGCCATTAGGGCGGGGGCGGACTGTCCTCAAGACGCGGCCCTCCCCCTTTTCATCTCCCAGAGCTTCGCGTATTTGGCGAGCGTGTAAGAGGCGTAAAGGGTGGAGAGCATCACCCCTGCCGAGCCTTCGAGGAACCCGAGCTTCAATATGTACATTTTAAGGAAAGTGAGCGGGGGGCGGAGCAAAATATCCGTGAAGCCCGCGGACCGGCCCGAGGAGAGCATCTCCTCTGCCGCGAGGGTCGAGTACCTCTCCATCCTTGTGAGATAATCCGAGACGTCCCTGTAGGTGCGGTGTATGAGCGGGTTTTCAAGATACCCCTTGGGGCCGTTAACCGCGACGGTCTCGTGAACCGCCCTGTCGGTGAACCTCCCGGAGTCCTTCCTGTAGAGGCGGAGCGTATAGTCCGGATACCAGCCGCAGCGCCTTATCCACCTCTCGCCGAAGTAGTTCTTCCGGGGGACGTAGTAGGCGGCCTTGTCCCCGGTCTTTATGACCTCGGCTATCTCGGCCTTGAGCTCCGCCGTTACCCTCTCGTCGGCGTCGATGTTGAAGACCCAGAGGTTCTGCGCCCTATCCCCGCAGAGGTTCTTCTGCCTGCCGAACCCGAGCCACTCATCCGAAGAGACTCTGGCCCCGTACTCGCGGCATATCTCGACCGTTGAATCCGTCGAGCCCGAGTCCGAGACGATTATCTCGTCAGCCCATTTCACGCTCTCGAGGCAGTCCCTTATGTTCTTCTCCTCGTTCAGGGCTATAATGGTGACGGAGACCTTTTCCATCTGCCTTCGTTTTCAGGGGTTTTTTGGGAGGACGTCCATAAACCGTTCAGGCCGCGCCGGGACCGGCGCGGCCTGAACGAAAAAGCGAAGCCCTACTTGAGCGGGGCCGCCTCGTCGATGAGCATTATGGGGATATCGTCCTTGATGGGGTAGACGAGCCTGCACTTTTCGCAGACGAGCCCGTCCTTCTTTTCGTTGAGCCTTATCTTGCCCTTGCACTTGGGGCACGCGAGTATCTCCAAGAGCTCCTTGTCTATAGGCATTGGGAAATTTACCTCCGTAGAAATTCTAAGAAGTTCGAATATACCACAAAAAAACGGAGCGCAAAAGGCTTTAGCGGGGTATTTTCAATACCCCCTCAGCCGTCCAGGGGCTCTTCGCCGAACGCCTCTTTTTTCCCGCCCATCCTCACGTACTCGATGCCGCCGACGATGCTCACCAGCGCCTGTATGACGAACCACATGAGCGAGAGCGTGAGCGCCTGCTCCGTGGTCGCGCCGACGCGCGTGAAGAGGTATACGAAAGCGCCCTCCCTTATGCCGAGGCCGGATAGCGAAATAGGGAGCATCGAGATGGCCGTGGTCAAGGGGATAAAAAGGAAGAAGTAGCCTATCGGCACGTCCATGCCGAGCCCGCGGCCGAGGAGGTAATACCCGACCATGACGCCGACCTGGACGAAGACCGAGCAGGCGAATATCTTCCAGAGTATGTCCTTGTGGTTCTTGTACCCCATGAGCACCCTGTAGAAGGTGTCTATCTTCTTGTTTATGCCGTAAAAGTGGACCCTGGCGAGTATGTCCATCGCCCACTTGTGGAGCGGCCCCACCCAGATGACGAGCGACATGCAGAAGAACCCGCCGATCAGGAGGACGAAGAAGACCGGGAGCCCCGTGCCCGCGATCAGCGGGTATCCGAAGATGAGCGCGATGGAGGTTATCACCATGAGCGCGGAGAACCCCGAGTACCTGTCCATGAAGATGGAGGCGAGAGAGACGTCTCCCTTCTTCGTATGCTTGTATAGGTAGTAGCCCTTAACGAGGTCCCCGCCGACCATCGTCGGGAGGAAGTTGTTGAAGAACATGCCGACGAAGTAGATGGACAGGAGCCTTAAGTACGATATGTCCATGTCTTTTTTTAATATTATCGACCAGCGGAAGGTCGAGGTCGCCTGGGAGGC
>JACREV010000139.1 GCA_016218095.1 Deltaproteobacteria bacterium
CCTGCGCGATGAGCTTATTTGAAGCGCCTATGACCTTTATGCACGAGACCTTCTTGGCGCCCGAATTGTCTGCGACTCCGAGTATCGAACGGATCTGTATCATTTCGCCTTCTCCAGGATTTCCTTAACGCGCCACCTCTTTGTCTTGCTGAGGGGCCGTGTCTCGACTATGAGGACCTTGTCGCCGGCCGCGCACTCGTTCTTCTCGTCGTGCGCCTTGTACTTTACGCGCCTCTTCACGTACTTGCCGTAGAAGGGGTGCTTGGAGAGCCTCTCTATGGAGACGACGACCGTCTGGTTCATCTTGCCGCCGCTAAGCACGTTGCCGATGAGGGTCTTTCTCTCTATTCTCGCCTCTGCCATCTACTTGGACCTCCCCTTCTCGGCCATGACGGTCTTCACCCTTGCTATGTCCCTCTTTATGATGCGGAGCTTTAGCGGGTTTTCGAGCTGATTCGTGGCGTGGCGCATCTTCAGGTTGAAGAGCTCCTTGGAGAGCTCCGTCTCCTTCGCCCTCATCTCCTCGACGGTCAAATCTCTTATCTCAGCCGGTTTCATATTACATCCCTTTTGATGAACTTTGTCGGAATCGATATCTTGTGTGCGGCCAGCCTGAACGCCTCTCTGGCTATGGCCTCGGTCACGCCCTCCATCTCATAGAGGATCCTGCCGGGCTTTATTACCACTACCCAGTCCTCCGGGCCGCCCTTTCCGCTGCCCATCCTGGTCTCGGCGGGCTTCTTGGTGACGGGCTTGTCCGGGAAGACCCTTATCCAGATCCTTCCGCCCCTCTTGATATAGCGGGTCATGGCGATTCGGGCGGCCTCTATCTGCCGAGTCGAGAGCCAGCCGCACTCGACCGCCTGCAGGCCGTAGTTGCCGAAATCCAGATTGGCGCCCCTTGTGGCGAGCCCTCTCCTCTTGCCTCTCTGGTGTTTCCTGAATTTTACCTTCTTTGGCATCAACATGGCAATATCACCTTACTGGGCCGCGGCTTCGCCGGCTTGCGCCTTGACCGCGATCACGTCGCCCTTGTATATTAATACTTTTACGCCTATTATCCCGTATGTGGTCAAGGCCTCGGCCTGGCCGAAGTCTATGTCCGCCTTGAGCGTGTGGAGAGGCACCCTGCCTTCCCTGTACCACTCTGTCCTGGCTATCTCGGCGCCGCCGAGCCTTCCGGCGCAGGTGATCTTTATGCCCTTGCCGCCCATCCGGAGTGTTGAGGTCACGGCCTTCTTCATCGCCCTCCTGAAGGATACCCTTCTCTCGAGCTGGAGCGCGACGTTTTCCGCGACGAGCTGGGCGTCGGTGTCGGGCTTTCTTACCTCTACTATCTCAAGGTCCACTACCCGGCCGGTGAGCTTGGAGAGCTGTTTCTTCATGACGTCTATCTCAGCGCCCCTCTTCCCGATGACGATGCCCGGCCTCGCGGTCCTGATGATGACCTTTACGGCGTTGGCGGTCCTTTCTATCTCGATGGAGGAGATGCCCGCGTGGAAGAGCTTCTTCTTGACGAACTTCCTTATCTTCAAGTCCTCGTGGACGAAGGCGGCGTAGTTCTTCGCGCCGTACCACCTGGAATTCCAGCCCTTTGAAATGCCGAGCCTAAAGCCTATTGGATGAACCTTCTGACCCAAAAAACTACCTCCGTTGTCTCTTCAGGTTTAAAATTTAAAGATTGCCCTTTATCTCAAGCCGCGGTTACTTTTCGCTGACGACTATGGTCACGTGGCTCGACCTTTTCCTGATGAGCGCGCCCCTGCCCATGGCCTTCGAGTGCGTCCTTTTGATCGTCGGGCCCGGGTCCACGAAGGCCTTTGACACAAAGAGCCTGTCCACGTTCAGGTTCTTCGTGTTCTCGGCGTTCGCCGCCGCGCTCTTTACGAGCTTCGAGATATCCCTGCTCACGGCCTTGGTGTTGAAGCTTAAGATCGTGATGGCCTCATCGACCTTCTTGCCCCTTATGAGGTCGACGACCAGGCGCGCCTTCTGCGGCGAGGTTCTCAGGTATTTTAATACGGCCTTGGCTTCCATTTTAAGCGATGCTCCTTATTGGCGCTTGCCGCGTTGTTCCCAGCGGCGTCATGAATCCCGACTCAAATTTTAACTGCTTGAAACTTCCGGTCAACGACTCCCAGGGCACCATCTTTAACGAGCCCCGCCTTTCTCTACCGACCCCGCGTCCCCGGCCGAACTAACCCTTTGCCCCTGGGACCTTCGACTTCTTTATGCCGGAGTGGCCGTGGAAGGTGCGCGTCGGCGAGAACTCGCCGAGCTTGTGCCCGACCATGTTCTCGGTGACGAATACCGGTATGAACTTCTTGCCGTTATGGACCGCTATCGTGAAGCCGACCATCTCAGGGGTTATCATCGACCTCCTGGACCAGGTCTTTACGACCTTCTTCGACCTTGCGTCGGTCGATTCTTTTATCTTGTCGAGCAGGTGTCCGTCTACGAACGGCCCTTTCTTTAAGGAGCGCACTCTTACTTCCTCCTGGTTATTATGTACTTGTCGCTCGTCTTGCGTTTCCTTGTCTTATATCCCTTTGTCGGCACGCCCCACGGGTTTGTCGGGTGGTTGCCGCCCTTGGACTTTCCTTCGCCGCCGCCGTGCGGGTGGTCGACCGGGTTCATGGCGACACCCCTGACCCTCGGGTTCTTTCCGAGCCAGCGGGACCTGCCGGCCTTGCCTATGGTGACGTTCTCGTGGTCGAGGTTCCCGACCTGCCCGATAGTCGCGTAGCAGTCCTGGAGTATGTACCTGACTTCATTTGAGGGGAGCTTCAGCGTGGCGTGTCCGCCCTCTTTCGCCATGAGCTGTGCGTACGCGCCAGCGGTCCTGGCGAGCTGTCCGCCCTTGCCCTTCTTCATCTCGATATTGTGCACGAAAGTACCGACCGGTATGGATTTAAGCGGCAGCGCGTTGCCCGGCTTTATGTCGACGCCCGCTCCGGCCACGACCGTGTCTCCGACCTTGAGGTCGACGGGCGCGAGTATGTACCTCTTCTCGCCGTCCGCGTAAGCGAGGAGCGCTATGTTCGAGGTCCTGTTCGGGTCGTACTCGATGGCCTCGACCTTTGCCGGGATGTCGAGCTTGTCGCGCCTGAAGTCGATTGTCCTGTAGAGCTTCTTGTGGCCCCCGCCTATCCAGCGGCTCGTTACCCTGCCGAAGTTATTCCTTCCGCCGGTCCTCTTCTTGGGCTTGGTGAGCGCCCTTTCCGGACGCTTCTTGGCGATGCCCTCGAAGACGAGCGTAGTTTTTTCTCTGAGAGAAGGCGAAGTAGGTTTGTACTTTTTTACTGGCATGGCTCTTTATCTTTCTTGTTTATTGATATCGATTCCTGAAATCTCAGGGGTCTATCGGCGCTCGACGGGCGGGGAATCGAGACGGATCAAGCCGCCCCGTTAATCCAGCCCGCACCGGAGCCCCTTTAGACGCCCTCGAATATCTCTATCTTGTCGCCTTCGCGAAGCGAGATGTAGGCCTTCTTCCTTGTAGGCCTCTGCCCCGCGTACTTGCCCATCCTCTTCATCTTGCCCGGCACCCTCTGGGTGTTCACGTCGAGGACCTTTACGTTAAAGGCCTTCTCGACCGCGGACTTGATGTCGTTCTTATTGGCGTTCACATCGACCCAGAAGACGACCTTGCCTTCGGCGGCCTTTGCGGTGGACTTCTCGGTTATAACAGGCGACTTTATTATCGAATAGGCGTTCTTCACTGTACGAAAGCCTCCACTTTCTCAAGGGCGCTCCTTGTGATCACGAGGTTGTCGTAGTCAAGGATGTCGTATACGTTGATGCCGCCCGCGCTAATGAGCTTGTAGTCCTTGAGGTTCCTGACCGCGAGCTCGAGGTTCCTGTCCCTGCCGTCGATGACTATGAGGGCGTTATCGAGCTTCGCCGCCTTCAATACCTCGAGCGCGAGCTTCGACTTCGGCGCGGTGAGCTCCAGCGACTCGTACACCTTGAGCCTGCCGTCCCTGACCTTCAGCCGGAGGGCGGATTTCAGCGCCTCCTTCATGACCTTCTTCGGGAGCTTGTAGGAGTAGTCCCTGGGGTGCGGCCCGAAGACCGTGCCGCCGTGTCTCCACACGGGGGACCTGGTCGAACCCGACCTTGCGCGGCCCGTGCCCTTCTGCTTCCAGGGCTTTATGCCGCCGCCGGAGACTTCCCCCTTGGTCTTGGTCGACGCGTTCCCGGCTCTCCGGTTCGCGAGCTGCATCTTTACGACTTCGTAGAAGAGGTGCTCCTTTACCTCGCCGCCGTAAAGCTCTTCGTTCAGGTCGATATCGGAGACCTTGCTCCCGTTCTTGCTCAAAACCTCTATCATCATCTTCCGGTTCCTCGGATTTTCAGTAAACAACTAATATATACACTTCCCGCAAAATTCACAAGGCTTATCTTACTTCTTTAGCGCCTTTTTTATGACTACCAGCCCGTTTATCGCTCCAGGCACGGCGCCGCTCACAAGGAGGACGTTCTCCTCGGCCCTGACGCCCACGACCTTTAGGTTCTGGACGGTCACCTTGGCTGAGCCCATGTGTCCGGCCATCCTCATGCCCTTGTAGACCCTGGATGGGTCCGAGCTCGAGCCTATGGAGCCGGGGGCCCTGTTGTGCATGGAGCCGTGAGACTCGGCGCCGCCGCTGAAGTGGTGCCTCCTCATCGAGCCCATGAAGCCCTTGCCCTTCGAGGTGCCGGATACGTCGATGAAGTCGCCGACCTTGAAGACGTCGCCGCAGTTGAGCGACTGCCCCGGCTTGTAGTCGTCGAGCTTGTCGCCCTTGAGTTCCATGAGCCTGTAGAGGCAGGGGGTGCCGGCCTTCTTGAAGTGCCCCTTCATGGCCTTATTGACCCGGGACTCCTTCTTCTCCAGGATGCCTATCTGGAGCGCCTCGTAGCCGTCGTTCTCCTTCGTCTTCTTCTGGACGACGAAGTTGCCGGCCTGTATGACCGTGACTGGGACCATCTCCCCGGCCTCGGAGTAGATGTGCGTCATTCCCAATTTTTTTCCAAGCACGCCTTCTATCATAATCCCAACCTTTTGAGCGCCGCATTTCCATTCCGCGGCCGCCCGCAATTTTAGCTTAGAGTTAGCCCCGGCCTCAGTCGAGCTTTATCTCGACGTCCACGCCCGCGGGGAGGTCAAGCTTCATAAGGGCGTCGACGGTCGTCTGCGACGGCTCCATTATGTCCATGAGCCTCTTGTGTGTCCTGATCTCGAACTGCTCGCGGCTCTTCTTGTCCACATGCGGGGAGCGCAACACGCAGAACTTGTTTATCCTCGTGGGCAGCGGGATCGGTCCCTTGATCCGGGCGCCTGTCCTCCTGGCGGTGTCGACTATCTCCTTTACGGATTTGTCGAGAAGCCTGTGGTCGAAAGCCTTGAGCCTTATCCTTATCTTCTGATTGTCCACCCTATGACTCCTTGGATCTTTTAGCGAATGTTCTTTGGATTTTTATCTCTGTAAACCCCGGACTCGTTGCCTGCGCGCGGCGCTTGATAACCATGCCTGTGCCGCCGCCGCATTCCGACCCTCGGGCGGTTACGCTATTATCTTGGTGACGACACCCGCGCCGACTGTCCTGCCGCCCTCGCGGATGGCGAAGCGAAGCCCCTCTTCCATCGCGATAGGCGTGATGAGCTCGACTTCCAGGTTCACGTTGTCTCCGGGCATTACCATCTC